>JBAYFK010000006.1:0-19876 GCA_041667225.1 Candidatus Omnitrophota bacterium | reverse complement strand
GACAGGCGCACAGAACTGCTGCCCGAGCAGGAGGAGCTTGAGATAGAAGACCTTATCGCGGAGGAAGACGTCGTCATAACCATAAGCCACGACGGATACATAAAGAGACTGCCCGTGTCGAGCTACAGAAAACAGCGCAGGGGCGGGAAGGGCGTGACGGGCGCGGATATGAAAGAGGAAGATTTTATCGAGCACCTCTTCATAGCCTCAACGCACGACTACATGCTCTTCTTCACGGATAAAGGCGTCGTCCACTGGGTTAAAGTGCACGAGATACCCGAGTCGGGCAGAGCCTCCAAAGGCAAGGCCATAGTGAATCTTTTGGCGCTTGCTCAAGGAGACAAGATCAGCGCGTTTGTGCCGGTCAGAAAATTCGAGGAAGGCAAGTTCCTCATGATGGCGACGAGGAACGGCCTTATAAAGAAGACCGACCTGACAGCGTATTCACATCCCAGAAAAGGCGGTATCATAGGTATAGGCCTCGAGGACAAAGATGAGCTCATCGCGGTCGAAATGACGGGCGGGAACGAAGAGATACTTCTTGCCACTAGAGAAGGAAAGGCTATAAGGTTTAAAGAATCACAGGTAAGGGATATGGGAAGATCTGCCAAAGGCGTCAAGGGAGTGACCCTCGGCAAGAAAGACAGCTGTATCGCCATGCAGGTGGTCAAGAGCGATCAGACGGTGCTTACCGTTACCAGGCAAGGGTTCGGCAAGAGAACGCCTTTCAAGGAATACAGGCTCCAGTCGCGCGGCGGCAAAGGTATCATCAACATAAAAGTGACCGAGAAGAACGGCGAGGCCATAGACATGAAGACGGTCTCCGACAAGGACGAGCTCATGCTGATCACCGAAAAGGGCATGATAGTCCGATCGCCCGTAAAAGATGTAAGAGCTACAGGGCGCTCGACTCAGGGCGTCAGGCTGATGAGGGTAGATTCGGGCGACAAGATAGCGTCTATAGCCAAGATAGTAACCGAGGAAGAGGCTGAAACGGTCCCGGTACAGGCGGTTCCGGCACCGCAGGCGGCTAAGCCTGCAGAGACGAGCGCCAGCCCAAAAGTAAAGAAGAAATAAAGCCGTTCTTGACATTTAAGTAATATTTAGTATCATTATAGGCGGAATTGAGCTGACCAATTAAAGCGTCCCCATCGTCTAGCCTGGTCTAGGACATCAGATTTTCATTCTGATGACACCGGTTCGAATCCGGTTGGGGATGCCATTTTGCTTCGCCACCCGCAAGCAATCCGCAATATTTCACCTATAACCAGAGAAGGGATCATAATTAAATGTGCGGCATAGTCGGATATGTTGGGAAAAGGAATGTCCAGGACGTCCTGCTGAAAGGGCTTGAACGCCTTGAATACAGGGGATACGATTCCGCAGGCATAGCCGTATTGTCCGGCAACAAGATCACGCTGAATAAAAAACAGGGACGCCTTAAAGTGCTGGCAGACGACCTCAAAGCGAATCCCATCAAAGGCGCCGTAGGGCTGGGCCATACAAGATGGGCGACACACGGTGTCCCAAGTGAAAGAAATGCGCATCCGCATCTCGACTGCAAAGGCAAACTCGCCGTCGTCCATAACGGCATAATAGAGAACTACCTGACGCTGAAAAAGAGCCTCATAAACGAAGGCCACAAATTCCTTTCCGAGACCGACACAGAAGTCATAGCGCATCTCATAGAAAAACTTTATGATGGAGATCTCGAAGAGGCTGTGCGCAAAGCCGTCGCAATACTGAAGGGCGCTTTTTCGATCGCCGTGATACATAAAGATGAACCGGGAAAGATCGTAGGCGCCAGAAGCGACGCCCCTATGATAGTCGGGCTGGGTGAAGGAGAGAACTTCCTGGCAAGCGATGCACCGGCGGTGCTCGATTACACAAAAGACGTCATATTCCTCGAGAACCACGAGCTCGTCAGCATCACCGCCGATTCCGTTGTCGTCAAAGATTATTCCGGCAAGAAGATCAATAAGAAACCCACCAGGATAAAGTGGGACATCGCGCAGGCGGAGAAGGGCGGCTACGAGCGCTTCATGCTGAAAGAGATATACGAACAGGGCGGGATCCTGGAAAAGATCATAGCCGAAAGAGTTAACAAAGAGAACATTTCTTTCGAAGAACTAAAAATACCGGAAAATAAACTTAAGAAACTCAAAAAGATCGCTATAGTCGCATGCGGGACCGCGTACCATGCCGGCATCACCGGGAAATATATGCTGGAAGAGGTCGCGAGGATCCCCTGCTGGGTTGACACGTCGAGCGAGTTCCGTTATAGAGATCCGATGGTCGACAAAGATACGCTCGTCATCATAGTATCGCAGTCCGGAGAGACGGCCGACAGTCTTGCCGCGCTGAGAGAAGCAAAAAGAAAAGGCGCGACCGTAATGAGCATATGTAATGTGTTGGGCAGCTCTATATCAAGAGAAGCGGACGGGGTCATCTATACACACGCAGGCCCTGAGATCGCTGTCGCTTCGACCAAGGCGTATACGGCGCAGCTCGCAATATTTTATCTCATAACATTATATCTGGCGAAACTGAAGAGGTCCATTCCGCCGGCGAAATACAGCTATTATATTACGGAGCTAAAAAAAGTCCCGGCGCTCGTGAACGAGGTCCTCTCCGACTATGCGCCTGACTATAACATCCTCGCGGCGTATGCGCAGGCGTTCAAAAAATATTATCACGAAAAGCACAATAAATCCTGCTTCCTGTATCTGGCGAGGAACATAAATTATCCGAACGCGCTCGAAGGCGCCCTGAAATTAAAAGAGATATCCTATATTAGCGCCGAAGGATATCCTGCAGGCGAGATGAAGCACGGGCCTATAGCGCTTATTGACGAAAATCCGTGGGTAGTATGTATTGCGATAAAGTCCAGGACTTACGATAAGATGCTCTCCAACATACAAGAGATCAAGGCCCGCGGCGGCATAGTCATAGCGATAGCTACCGAAGGGGATAAAGATATATTCCATCACAATGTCAATTATCTGATAGAGATACCGAAAGTGGACGAGCTCTATTCTCCGCTCCTGGTCGTGATACCGCTGCAGCTTTTAGCTTATTATGTGGCGCGCGAGTTCGGGTATGACATCGATAAACCCAGGAATTTAGCCAAGTCAGTGACCGTAGAGTAAAAACATATGAACGGCACGCTATATATTGTCGCTACTCCCATAGGCAATCTCGAAGATATCACCCTGCGCGCTATCGACACGCTTAAAAGAGCGGATCTGATAGCGGCGGAAGATACCAGGCACACCAAGATACTCCTCGATAGATACCAGATCAATGTCCCCATGACGAGCTATTTCGAATATAACAAGATACAAAAGACCGACTATCTTATCGAAAAGCTGAAAGACGGCAAGAATGTAGCTCTCGTATCGGATGCCGGAACGCCGGGTATATCAGATCCCGGATATAAAATAATCCGCATGGCGATCGATAACGGCATCAATGTCGTACCCATACCGGGGCCGTCGGCCATGCTGACGGCGTTGACGGTTTCGGGTAAACCTACCGACAAATTCACTTATGAAGGGTTCCTTTCCAACAAGTCCGCGCGCAGAAGAAATCAGCTGACAAAGCTCAAAGCCGAAGAGAGGACCGTCGTCATCTACGAATCCTGCCACAGGATAACGAAATTCCTCCAGGACGTACTGGAAGTGTACGGCGATATAGATATAGTCCTGGCAAGAGAGCTTACAAAGAAGTTCGAAGAGGTGAGGAGAGAAAAAGTCTCCGCCCTCATCGCCCATTTCACAGCCACAAAACCCCGCGGCGAATTCATCGTCATAATCTAGTTGCAGCATCATCATTTAATGATATACTATATTTATTATAAGAGGTCTTGAGGTGCAAATGCATTTCAAGAGGGTTGGATCGAGATGGTCGGGCCGCCATCTTTCAGGGTAAGATCTGAAGGGGCGTTTTTTTATTTTCCGGAGATAGCATAATGAGGCGACTTCTTTTATTCATATTGCCGATCTTGATCATCGTTACCATAGCATTTATGGGATTCGGCATATTCCAGGTGCGCAGCGAGGAAGCAAAGCTGCTGGATGACTTGATGAGAAAAGCTAAGGCCGTTGCCGAGAGCATGGAACTCTCCGTCAAACATGTGCTCATCAATAACAACATGCGCGACGCCAAATGGCTCGTTGAAAAATTCCAGAAGAGGGAGAGGATGCAAGGGTGCGTCATTTATGATAAAGATAGCAATATCATGGCCATCACCGACAGGTTCTCCGAATGGAACGACAGGCCGAAGGCTTATATAAAAGATGCCATTGCAAATAAGAGAGCGCGCGGGGAGGTCGAAGAGTTCAAGAATTACAGTGTCTATAGTTACGTATTGCCCATAAAGGACGACGAAGAGAATATCATCGGAGCGGAAGAAGTCCTGTATGATACTTCATACGTATTCACCCAATTGGCGGAGTTATGGAGGCGGCTGAACATAGTCCTGATAGTGCTCGTCGTATTCATCATATTGACTTCGCTCCTGGTGCAGCGCCAGATCTTCACCGCTCCCGTCGAACAGCTCACCGAATGGTTCAAGAGGTTCCAGAGAGGCGAAATAGATACCGAGCACCCGATCAAAGAGAAGGGCGAACTCGGTAAACTAGCCAGTGAAGTAGAGCAAGCCGCGCTCAGTATAAGAGTGGCCCGGAAAGCCGCGAGCGAAGAAGCGACCGAGAGAATAGAAAAAGAAAATGTGTGGACCGATGCAAAATTAAAAGACGTAGTCAGGTCAAAGCTGGGAGAGAACGCCCTGTTCGTCGTATCCAACAGGGAACCGTATATGCACGTGATGAACGAGATTACCGGCCGCGCTGAATGTGTTCGGCCTGCCAGCGGCGTCGTGACGGCGCTCGATCCTATCATGCGCGCCTGCGGAGGCACGTGGATAGCCCACGGCAGCGCCAACGCAGACAGAAAATTCGTAAACTCCAAGAACAAGCTCGGCGTACCGCCCGGCGAAGACCGTTATATCCTGAAGAGGGTGTGGCTGACAAAGGAAGAAGAGGACGGCTACTACTACGGCTTTTCGAACGAAGGATTATGGCCGTTGTGCCATATAACTTATACGCGGCCTATATTCAGGGAATCGGATTGGCAAAGTTATAAAAAGATCAATCAGAAATTCGCCAATAGTATACTGGAAGAGCTTCCATCGAAGAACCCCTTCATATTTATACAGGATTACCATTTCACATTATTACCTCAAATGATAAAGGCGAAAAGGCCCGACGCCACCATAGCCCTCTTCTGGCACATACCATGGCCGAACCCGGAAGTATTCTCTATATGCCCGTTCCAGTCGGAGATATTATCCGGCATGCTGGGATGTGACCTGATAGGTTTTCACGTCCAATATCATTGCAACAATTTCATCGATACGGTCAACAGGCTTCTCGAGTGCCGCGTAGATACGGAAAAGTTCAGCGTAGTCCGTTCGGGTAAGGAAACGCTGGTGCGGTCTTTTCCGATCAGCGTAGATATAGACATAAGTTCGAAAGTAGATCAGGGGGAGAAGGCCGAGATAGCCAAGATACGCAAGGAGTTTGAATTGGACAATAAGATCGTGGCTCTCGGTGTGGACAGAATTGATTATACGAAGGGCCTGGCGGAACGTATGATGGCGGTGGACCGCTTCCTCGAGAAGAACCCCGTCTATAAAGAGAAGTTCGTATTTATTCAACTGGGAGCGCCTAGCAGAACTCACATAAAAAGATATCATGACCTTATGGGGGAACTCGATGAGCTTGCGGAAAAGATAAACTGGAAGTACATGACAGATGAATGGAAGCCAATAATATATCTCAAGCGCCACTTTTCACCGGAAGAGATCAAACCTTATTACAGGATAGCCGATATATGCATAGTGAGTTCTCTCCATGACGGCATGAACCTTGTCGCTAAAGAATATGTAGCCTCGAAGAACGATATGAACGGCAGCCTCATATTAAGCCGGTTTACGGGAGCGGCAAGAGAGTTCACGGATGCCATCCAGGTCAACCCTTATTCGACAGAAGATTTTGCAGATAGCATTAGATCGGCTGTAGATATGCCGCTCCAGGAAAAGAAGAGGCGCATGGCCAATATGAGAAAGATAATAGACGATAACAATATTTACAAATGGGCCGGCAATATCATTACGGAACTAACCACGATAAAGAAGATCTAAAAAGGACCTGCTTGTGAAGAAGGCGGCGTATCTATTTTTGAAATGGGCAAATGTCGAAAGGGTTTTAAAAGGAAAGGCCATATATTTATTTCTAGATTATGACGGAACGCTGGTGCCTATTGCCCAAACGCCGCAGATGGCTATTATGCCGGAAAAAACCAAAGAGCTGCTGCGCCGGCTGTCAAAAAAGCAGGATATTAAAATAGCCATTGTGAGCGGCCGAAGCCTCGCAGATATATCAAGCCGCGTGGGTTTAGAGAACGTTGTATACGTGGGCAATCATGGCTATGAGATAAAAGGCCCCAAAATAGACTTTGAGAGTCCGGTGTCTTCAGGACATATAAAAATGTTCGAAGAGATCAGGGATAACCTGCAAAAATCCCTCTCCTCGATAAAAGGTGTTATCGTCGAGGATAAGAAGTATTCTTTAAGCCTGCATTACAGGCTTGTTGATGAGCAGGATATACCGAAGGTCAGGGAAGAAGTTTATACAGCGATAGCATCGAATGAGGCGAAAGACGATATATGTGTAATAGAAGGAAAGAAGGTACTGGAGATCAGGCCGGCGGAATTGTGGGATAAAGGGAAGGCGGTTTTGTGGCTTTTGGGCAGGCAAAGATTCGCGATGCGGGATAAAAAGACGAAGATCGTACCCGTATATATCGGAGATGATTCCACGGATGAAGACGCGTTCGGATGCTTGAAGGAAAAGGGAATTACTATATTTACAGGTAACCCAGGAGACACAAAAGCGCAGCTGTATCTAAAAGATACAGGGGAAGTGCTGCGATTTCTGGAGAATATATTAAATATATAAAGGCCGGTATTTTATGTCGGAAAAAGAGATAAAAAGAGCAAGCGAACCGTTTCGTTTCTATACACGCCTCAACCTCACCGAGCTGACCGGTTTAAGCGCGTCTAACCTGAAAGAATTATTAGGATGCCTTAAGGAAGTGCCCGGGTCTTCAATCTATCATCATACCCATCGATTTTTACAGCAGCATCAATATCTATCCCCCGAGCCGCCGAATGACTTCGCTTACTGGGTGCATAATGTGCTCGGAGAGAAAGAACTTGGCGAGCGCCTGGCAAGCATCGATACGATAGGATTCAATAATATCGGCGACCTCAGGATGGAATTCATCTCTGTTATCGAAAATTACATAAAAGAGAACGCCTCTGCCGGAACGAAATTCGCGAACAAGGACGATGCTTTATATTTTATGAAATCCATAAGCTTTATTTTTCCGACATCTTATGTTGCGTACGATCTCAAGGGATTTTTAGATGGTCTTAAAAATATCACCATAGACTCGATATATTTCCATATATTCGAATCGCGCCTTAGATTGGCCAAAGGTACGAATGATTTTTCCAAATGGATCAGCGAAACTATCGGCGACAGCAAACTGGCAAACGATATTTCTAAACTCGATCCATATAGCTATACGCTCGATGAGTTAAGGGACAGGATAATCAAACTTACGGAAAGACGACTTGAGGGGTTAAATGGCAAAGATCGATGAATATATTCCGATAGTAGGACAGCCCACAATAGATGACCTTAGGATCATAGGGCAGAAGCTTGAAGGCAAGGTGATCCAGCATATCAATTCCACTTCTGTAGGCGGCGGAGTCGCTGAGATATTGAACAGGATGGTGCCCTTATTAAAAGAACTGGGCGTCGACGCAAGATGGGACGTAATAAAAGGAGGCAACCAGTTCTTCGAGGTCACAAAAAAATTCCATAATGCGATCCACGGAAGGCATGAAGATATAGACCGGCGCGACTACGAGATCTTTATGGATACCAGCCGGGAGAATATAGCGGGGCTGGACACATACGGAGATATTGTATTTGTTCATGATCCGCAGCCGGTAGCTTTGATCGAGAAAAAAAAGGATAACAAGTGGTTATGGCGCTGTCATATTGATATATCAAATCCGGATCGCGAAGTATGGAAATTCTTAAAAGATTTTGTCGTGCGGTATGATGCCTCTGTATTCTCGGCCCCAAGTTTCGCGCAGGACATTTCTATAAAACAATATTTGATATCTCCTTCCATCGACCCGTTGAGCGATAAGAATAAAGACTTGCCTCAGGAAGTGATCGATTCGGTGCTGTCCAAATACGGCGTTCCAAAAGACAAGCCTATCATAACGCAAATTTCCAGATTTGACAGGTTGAAAGATCCTTTAGGGGTCATCAAGGCGTATAAAAAAGTAAAACAGCGCATAGATTGCAGGCTCATATTGGCCGGGGGTACGGCGACAGACGACCCGGAAGGAACACAGGTCCTCGAAGAAGTGCGCGAAATGGCGTCCGGCGATACGGACATACATATTCTGCTAATGCCTCAAAACGACATAGAGGTTAATGCCCTACAGAGAGCATCAACCGTCATTATGCAGAAATCGCTCAAAGAAGGGTTCGGCCTGACGGTTGCGGAGGCATTGTGGAAGGCGAAGCCTGTAGTAGCATCCAACGTGGGAGGCATTCCCCTGCAGATCAAACATAAATATTCCGGGCTCTTATGCCACTCGGTTGAAGGTGCTGCCTTTGAATTAAAGCAGCTGCTCAATAATCCGCGATACGGCAAAAAACTCGGCGAGAACGGCAAGGAGCATATAAAGAATAATTTTTTGATCACGCGGCATATCAGGGACTATATACTGCTCTTCCTATCCTTGTATCATAAAGAAGACATAGTATATCTATAAACTTTTCACACACGAGGGAGGGATAGGACCCGTAAAAAATCGCAGTTGACATAACGGCGACGGGGTGGTATACTTTTCGAAGTAGCAGATGTAAAATACCCTTTTAAATCTGGTCCTGAGAGACCGGAAAAGGAGATGTAAGATGTATACAATAGGAACCCGCTTATCAAAATAACGATAGGTGGGATTTTTTATACCCAAAAGGCGCTTTATGACGTTAAAAGAGAAGACAAAGATACTGGACAAAGAGACTATGGACAAATCTCTCGAAAGGATATCTCACGAGATCGTCGAGAAGGTTAAGTCCGTGGAAGATATCGCCATCATAGGGATAAAGAATAGGGGTGCGTATCTTGCTGTGAGGGTCACAGACAAGATCGCAAAGATAGTAGGTAAGAGGCCCCCGCTGGGAGCGCTCGACATAACACTATATAGAGACGACCTTACGCAGGTGGCGGAACAGCCGGTCGTTCATGCCACAGAGATAGATTTCAGCATCGACGGCAAAAAGATAATATTGGTCGATGACGTACTCTTCACGGGCAGGACCATCAGGTGCGCGCTCGACGCGCTGATAGACTTTGGCAGGCCATCACAGATACAGCTTGCCGTCCTGATAGACAGAGGGCACAGGGAACTTCCTATAAGGGCCGACTATGTCGGGAAGAACGTTCCCACATCATTAAAAGAGGTTGTAGAGGTGAGGCTCCAGGAAGTTGATGGTAAAGACGAAGTAATGTTATGTGAAAAGGCCGAATAGATATATGGAAAAGAAACTTGTATGGACCAAAAAAGATCTCCTGGGGCTCGAGTACCTCTCGGCCGAAGAGATAGAGTTCATACTTTACACGGCAGAGGGTTTTAAAGAGGTCACGACCCGCCAGATCAAAAAAGTCCCGGCGCTTCGCGGAAAGACCGTCATGAACCTCTTCTATGAACCGTCGACCAGGACACGCACATCATTTGAGCTCGCTGCCAAGCGGCTCTCGGCCGATGTCATCAATATATCGGTAGAAGCATCGAGCGTGAAGAAAGGGGAGACGCTCATAGATACGGGTAGGAACATGGAGGCGCTCAAGATAGACGTGCTCGTCGTGCGCCACAGTTCTTCGGGGGCGCCCAATATCCTTGCACGGGCGGTGGGTTCCAGTATAGTGAATGCGGGAGACGGCTGGCATGAGCACCCGACCCAGGCGCTCCTGGATATGTTCACCTTGAAATCAAAACTCGGCAGGATAGAAGGCCTTAACGTAAGCATAATCGGCGATATAGCCCATTCCCGTGTCGCGCGTTCCAATATATGGGGACTTACAAAGCTCGGAGCTAAAGTGACCGTCTGCGCGCCGCGCATGCTCATCCCTGTGGGGATAGAAAAGATGGGTGTTAAGGCGACCGATGACCTCAACGAAGCTCTCGAAGGCGCCGACGCTATAAACGTTCTGCGCATGCAGTTCGAAAGAGACGCGGCGGTAGCGTTCCCATCGAAGATGGAATACTTCAGACAATACGGAATAACTACGGAACGCCTGAAAAAATGTAAACCGGACATAGTCGTCATGCACCCCGGGCCTATAAACAGGGGGATAGAGATGTCGAGTGAAGTGGCAGACGGCCCTAATTCGGTCATACTTGAGCAGGTCACTAACGGAATAGCCGTGAGGATGGCAGCGCTGTATCTGGTCTCCCACGCCAAGAAGGCATCATGAGGTATTTAATAAAGAACGGCAGGGTGGTAGATCCCGCCAATAATATAGATTCTGTGATGGACCTTCTGATCACGGATGGAAAGATCGCGGAGGCGGGCAAAGATATAAAAGCTCCGGCGGATGTGATCATCGACGCATCCGGCAAGATAGTCGCGCCCGGACTTGTAGATATGCATACACACCTGAGAGAACCCGGCAGAGAAGATAAAGAGACGGTGCGTACCGGCACCATCGCCGCGCTCTGCGGCGGATACACCAGCATCGCCTGCATGCCCAATACGGAACCGGCGATAGACAACGTCAAGATGGTAAAGACCCTCAAGGATATTATAAAGAAAGACGCGCTCACTAACGTCTTTATCATAGGCGCGATCACTGAAGAGAGGCGTGGAATAAAGATCGCCGATATCAGGGGTATGAAAGAAGAAGGGGTGTCGGCGTTCTCCGATGACGGATCATCCGTTGACGATGAAAGGGTCCTTCTTGAAGCTCTGAAAACTGCAAAAAAAGAAGGAACCATTATCATAGAACATTGCGAAGACATAAAAATTTCCGCGAACGGCGTTATCAACGAAGGCTTTATGTCTACCAAGATGGGATTACGCGGAATACCAAAGAGGGCGGAATATGAACGCGTGAAACGGGATATCGAACTTGCAAAAAAAGCGTCGGCGCGGATACACATTGCCCATGTCAGCTGTAAAGAATCTGTAGAAGCGATACGTAAGGCGAAGCAAGAAGGAGTAGGGGTGACGGCGGAAACATGTCCTCATTACTTTGCCCTTACGGAAGAATGCTGCGCCACATACGACACCAACACAAAGATGAACCCGCCGCTCAGGACTAAAGAGGATGCCGAGGCAATAAAGGAAGCTCTTAAGGACGGGACGATAGACGTTATAGCTACGGACCACGCGCCTCATACCGATTCGGAAAAAGATGTTGAATTCGATTTTGCTCCATTCGGGGTAATCGGGCTTGAGACAGCTCTCAGCATAACCGCAATGGAATTGGTAGAAAAGGGGATCCTGTCCTGGAAGGACCTCATAATAAAGATGTCTTTAGCCCCGGCGCGCATACTGAATATAGACAGGGGCGACCTGAAAAAAGGCAAGGCCGCCGACATCGCCATCATAGACCCCTCCGGGGCGTACGTATACGAAAAAGAGAAGATAAGGTCCAAATCCAAGAATTCACCGTTCATAGGATGGCCGCTTAAGGTGAAAGTATCCGAAATATTCGTATCAGGCGAACTCGTAATGAAGGAAGGCGCTGTAATTTCAGGCTCTTGAGCCGGGAGCAGGTAAGGAGGGGGCATGCCCTTCATCGCCGATTTTCATATCCACTCTAAATATTCGCGCGCCACATCGAAAGATATGGATTTGAAAGCCCTGGCAAAGTGGAGCAAGATAAAGGGCGTCTCGATGCTGGGCAGCGGTGATTTTACTCATCCCGCCTGGCTGGCTGAACTGAAGAAGGATCTGGAAGAGGTTGAGCGGGGCGTATATACGTATGAAGGAATATCGTTCGTATTGACCGCCGAAGTCTCGAACATATATTTTAAGGCCGGCAGGACGAGAAAAGTCCATAATATGATATTCGCGCCGGACTTGGGCGCGGTAGAAGAGATAAACGGCATCTTATCAGGATACGGAGACCTTTCGAGCGACGGCAGGCCTATCTTGAGCCTCGAGTGCGACAAGATGGTGAAGATGCTCTCCGCCATAGACGCGGATATTTTTTTTATCCCCGCGCATGCATGGACGCCGCACTTCAGCATATTCGGCTCTAATTCGGGGTTCGATTCTCCCGAAGAATGTTTTGAAGAACAGACGCCAAAGATCTTTTCCATCGAAACGGGGCTCTCGAGCGATCCGGGAATGAACTGGAGATGGTCAAAGCTCGATAGGTTCTGCCTGACATCAAATTCCGACGCGCATTCACCGTCAAAGATAGGGCGCGAAGCCAATGTCTTCAGCGAAAAGGTCGACTATAAAGGCCTGATAAAGATATTGAAGACGAAGGACAAGGCCAAATTCCTTTATACCGTGGAGTTCTTCCCGGAGGAAGGGAAGTATCACTGGGACGGCCACAGGAATTGCAAGGCGCGTCTTTCGCCCGAAGAGTCTAAGCGGATAAACAATATCTGCCCGGTCTGCGGCAAGAAGATGACGATAGGCGTGATGCACAGGGTGGAAGGCCTGGCGGACAGAAGCGAAGGCTTTGAACTCAAGTCGAGCCCATCGTATAAGAGAGCGGTACCTCTCAATGAGATCATCAGCGGCGCTCTCGGAGTGGGCCCGGATTCGCTCACGGTAGAAAAAGAATATCTAAGGCTGATAAAGAACCTGGGCAGTGAGTTCAACATCCTTTTTGACCTGCCGGAAAAAGTGCTGATGGAGGCCTGCCCGCCCAGGATAGCAAAAGGTGTGATCAATGTCCGCAGCGGCAACCTTGAGATCACGCCCGGATATGACGGAGAGTACGGGAAGGTCAGGATATTTAAAGAAGGGGAAGATGCGGGAGGAGAGAAACAGCTCAGTTTTTTTTGAACAAAGGACCGATATGAAACGAGTGGATGCCAGAATAATATCCAATAAAAAAGTTGCGCCGGATTTTTACAAGATGACGGTTAAGTCGGCTTATCTGGCCGGGCATGCGAAGCCCGGACAATTTATCGAAATAAAGTGTACGGACGGACAGCACCCGTTGTTACGCAGGCCGCTTGGCTGCCACCGGATATCCAAAGATACCTTGACGATCCTCTATGAAGTCGTCGGAAAAGGGACCGCTCTATTATCAGGGAAGAAGGCAGGAGATGCGGCGGATATCATAGGGCCTTTAGGCAACGGTTTCAAGCTGCGATCATCGGGCGAGGCGGTCCTCATAGCCGGTGGCATAGGCGTTGCTCCTATTGCGGCGCTCGCCGAAGCGCTGATAAAACGCAAAAATAAAGTGTCCGTTATAATAGGCGCAAAGAAGAAGTCCCACATTATGTGCGCCGCGGAATTCCGTTCTATGGGATGCCGGGTCTTGACAGTCACGGAAGACGGCTCGATCGGAGCTAAAGGACTCGTTACGGATGTCCTGTCAGGCCTATTGAAGAATAGCAGGTATTCGTCCCCCGGTACTTCTATATACGCCTGCGGGCCTAACGGCATGATGAAAGCGATATGGACGATCGCGAAGGAGAAAGATATCCCGTGTCAATTCTCGTTCGAGAGCCATATGGCTTGCGGTGTAGGCGTGTGCCTTGGGTGCCCGATCAAGGTGCGTTCAGGGCTTATAGATTTTGAATATAAGATGGTCTGTAAGGATGGCCCGGTCTTTAACGCTGAAGAGATCGCATGGTGATCACCTCCTCCACTCCATCCCTAAAATATTTACCCACCTTAGCTGCTCAGCACCCGTAAAAAATTGGGGCAATGGGCAGAAAAGTATTATATAATACCCCCTATATGGACCTATTTGAGAAAGAGAAGACTAAGCTGAAAGGGTCTGAGCCGCTGGCGGTCAGGATGAGGCCATCCGGCCTGGATGATTTTATCGGCCAGGAACATATCCTAGGTAAAGATAAACTACTGCGCAGGCTTATCGAAAGCGACAAGATATCGAGCTTGATACTATATGGGCCTCCCGGTTGCGGGAAGACGACGCTCGCGCTTATAATAAAGGATAGGACTAAATCGCACTTTGAAAGGATCAATGCCGCTTCGAATAACGTAGCGGACATCAGAAGAATAATAGACCAGGCGAAGAAGCGCGAATCAATGAGCGGGAAGAGGACGATACTTCTGATCGACGAGATCCACCGTTTCAATAAGGCCCAGCAGGACGTGCTCATGCCGGACGTCGAGGACGGCAACCCCGTTCTTATCGGGACGACGACGCATAACCCGTTCTTTTATGTGAACCAGGCCCTCATTTCACGGTCGCAGGTATTCGAATTCAAAAAATTGACGGACGAAGCCCTCGCGAATGTAATAAAGAACGCCGTAAAAGATAAAGAGAACGGTTTCGGCAATATTCCTTTGAAGGTAGACGATGAAGCGGTCATGCATCTGGTCAAGATGTCCGAAGGTGACGCCAGGCGAGCGCTATCCGCTCTCGAGCTGGGCGTCCTGACAACTCCCCCCGGTAAAGATAAGACGGTACATTTCACGGTAAAGATAGCAGAAGAATCTATACAAAAGAAGGCGGTCGTATACGATAAAGGAGAAGACGAACACTATGACACGATATCGGCCTTTATTAAGTCGATGCGCGGCTCCGATCCCGACGCTGCTCTTTATTGGCTCGCAAAGATGATATATGCGGGGGAGGATCCCAGGTTCATTGCGCGCAGGATCGTTATATGCGCCGCCGAAGATGTCGGCCTCGCAGATCCTCAGGCGATAGTCATAGCGAACGCGGCTCTGCAAGTGTCGGAATTCGTCGGTATGCCAGAAGCGCGCATACCGCTGGCTCAGGCGGCGGTATACGTGGCGTCGGCCCCGAAATCTAACGCGAGTTATCTTGGGATCGAAAGCGCGCTTAAAGACGTGGAAGAAGGCCAAACCCTCGAAGTACCTAAGCATCTTAAAGACGCAAATCTCGATTCCGATGCATTCGGCCACGGCAAGGGCTATAAATACGCCCACGATTTTAAAGACCATTACGTCCGGCAGGAATACAAGCCCTCGAATAAAATATATTATATCCCGACGGAATTGGGATACGAAAAGAAGATCAAAGAGTGGCTGGAGCATCTTAAAAATCTATGAATAAAAAAGCCATAGTTCTATTATCCGGCGGGCTCGACAGCATACTTGCGGCAAAGCTTATGCTTGAGCAGGGTGTCGACGTAGAAGCGGTCCACTACTATATAGGGTTTGCTTCTTGCGGCGGCGATGACGGCCCGGGAGGCGCAGAACAAGCTGCATCGGCGCTCGGAATAAAATTCACAAAGGTCGATATCACAGAAGAATATCTCGAGGTCTTCAAAAATCCCGCGCACGGATACGGTGCGAATGTGAATCCGTGTATAGACTGTAAGATATTCATGCTTAGAAAAGCAAAAAAATATATGGAGAGCATTGGGGCGTCGTTCCTCGTTACGGGCGAAGTCCTTGGAGAGCGCCCGATGTCGCAGAGAAGGGACGCGCTCAATATAATAGAGAAGGCGGCAGGCGTCAGGGGCATCCTTTTAAGGCCGCTGACGGCCAAGCATCTCGAACCGACCATCCCGGAAAAAGAGGGCGTGGTGGACAGGGAAAAGCTCGGAGACATCATCGGCAGAAGCAGGAAACCGCAGATCGCTATGGCAGAAAAATTCGGGATAATAAAATTTCCCAATCCTGCGGGCGGGTGTCTTCTCACCGATCCGGGCTTTGCCCGGAGAGTGAAGGACCTGATAGAGCATAATGAGGTGAATGTCGAAAATCTCAACCTGCTGAAAATAGGCAGGCACTTCAGGATATCCGACAAGGCTAAGCTGGCGCTTGGAAGGAACGAAAAAGAGAACGACCTTCTCGTAAGGCGCATGAAGGATGGATATATATCCTTAGAACCTAAAGATGTGCCTGGACCGTTCGCCGTCCTCGTAGGCACCATGTCGGAGAACGATATAGATACGGCAGCAAGGGTGACAGCTTATCATACGAAGCAGCGCGGCGAGAAGTCGCTGAATATAGAGATATGTAAAGGAGGGCCGTCCGCGTGCAGGACCGTTTCAGTAGCGCCGGCGGCGCTTGAAGAAGTGGAAAAGATAAGACTATAAAGAGAGGGAATAATGGCACAAGACAGATTTTATAACCTGACCACGGAAGATGCGGCAAAAAAACTCGGAGCGGACATAAAGGCGGGCTTATCGACGGCCGAAGCCGAGAAGCGCCGGAAAGAATTCGGGCCGAACCAGCTCAAAGAGAAGAAGCCGGTAAGCCCATTACAGATATTCCTTGAGCAGTTCAAGGATTTTATCATATGGGTGTTGATAGGGGCAGCGCTCGTGTCAGGTTTCCTGAAAGAATGGGTCGATGCCCTCGCCATCATAGCCATAGTGATACTTAATGCCGTAATGGGCTTCATACAGGAATACCGCGCGGAGAAATCTCTCGCCGCGCTCAAAAAACTCTCTTCTCCCACATCTAAGGTCATACGCGAAGGCCACCGCGACATCATTCAGACATCCGAACTTGTTCCGGGCGACCTGATAGAGCTGGAGGCCGGGGACAACGTGCCCGCCGACAGCCGCCTCATCTATGTAACGAGCAATTTTGCCGCGGCCGAAGCGAGCCTAACGGGCGAATCGACGCCGGTCGAGAAGACGAGCCTTGCTCTCGACGAGAAGGAGATCCCGCTCGCCGACAGGGCGAACATGGTCTATATGGGTACGTCCGTCGTTTCCGGTAAAGGATTGGCGCTTGTTGCGTATACCGGGATGAATACGGAATTGGGTAAGATCGCCGGCATGATCCAGGGAATAGAGGAAGAAGCGACGCCTCTGCAGAAAAAACTGGAACAGTTCGGTAAGTGGATAGTCTATCTGTGTTTCGTCCTGGTCGGGCTTGTATTTGTGATGGGCCTCCTGCGCGGCGGGAAGATGATCGATATGTTCCTCACCTCCGTCAGCCTGGCAGTGGCGGCTATACCGGAAGGGCTCCCGGCAGTCGTTACCATAGCCCTTGCTCTCGGCGTCCAGAGGATGGTAAAGCGTAACGCCCTGATAAGAAAACTCCCGTCGGTAGAGACTCTCGGGTGCGCTACGGTCATATGTTCGGACAAGACCGGCACGCTTACCAAGAATGAAATGACCGTGCAGGCATTATTTGCCGACGGCAAACTTTTTAATGTGACGGGCACCGGATATGAACCAAAAGGAGATGTGCTCATCTCCGGGAAGAAAGCGGAATTGGCGGACCACCCGGCCCTCAATAAGCTATTCCGGTCCGGCGTATTGTGTAACGGCGCGGAGCTCGTGACCAACCAGGCGCAGTCGCGTATAGTCGGGGACCCGACCGAAGGCGCCATCCTTGTGGCGGCGGCAAAAGCGGGGCTGTGGAAAAATGACCTGGAGAGAGAATCAAAGTTCGTAGAAGAGATACCGTTCGATGCCGAGCGTAAAAAGATGACCGTGGTAAGAGAGGGCTCCGACGGAGCCCTTACTGCGTATGTCAAAGGAGCGCCGGATATCCTTCTCAACGACTGCGTCTATATTGAGGAGAACGGTTTAGCGCGTAAATTGGAAGCCGGCGATAGAGAGAATATCCTGAATATGAATACGACGCTTGCGAACCAGGCGCTTCGGGTGCTTGCCGTTGCCCACCGCGTGATGACATCAGCTCCGGATAAGTACGAAGCGAAACTGATAGAGAGGGAGCTTATATTCGATGGCCTCGTCGCGATGATAGACCCCCCGAGGGATGAAGTAAAACAGGCGATGCGCGAATGTAAGAGCGCCGGGATAAAGACGGTCATGATAACGGGCGACCACAAAAATACCGCGGTGGCGATCGCCAAAGCGCTCGGGTTCTTCAAAGAGGATTCCATGGCGCTGACCGGAGAAGAGCTGGATCAGCTTGATGATGCCGCTTTTTCATTAAAAGTAGAGAATATCCCGGTTTATGCAAGGGTCTCGCCGGAACACAAGCTCAGGATAGTGCGCGCATGGAGGAAAAAAGGAGAGATCGTTGCAATGACCGGCGACGGCGTGAACGACGCGCCGGCGGTCAAAGAGGCCGATATCGGTATAGCCATGGGCATCACGGGGACCGACGTTACTAAAGAGGTCTCCGACATGGTCATAACCGATGATAATTTTGCGTCGATAGTGGCTGCCGTCGAAGAAGGGCGCGGCATATACGATAATATCAAGAAGTTCATACATTACCTGCTGTCATGTAATGCCGGAGAGATCCTGGTAATGTTCACGGCGTCGCTCGTCGGGCTTCCTTCCCCGCTTTTACCTATACATATATTATGGGTGAATCTCGTGACGGACAGTCTCCCGGCGCTCGCTTTAGGTATCGACCCCGCGGACCCCAGGATCATGGAGCGTCCGCCCAGGCCCCTCAACGAAGCGGTGGTGACAAAAGAGCGGGCGGTGATGATGCTTTTGCAGGGAGCCTTCATAGCCTTCTGCAGCCTACTGGCCTTCTGTCTCGTTATGTTCGTCGAGAAAGAAGGGATCGAAAGAGCAAGGACCGCGGCGTTCATAGTGCTCGCGTGCAGCCAGTTGTTCCATTCATTCAATTGCAGGAACATGACGGAATCGATATTCAAAATAGGCATATTCACGAACACGAAACTGGTCTACGCGAATCTCATATCTTTCTCGCTGCAGATGATGGCGGTATATGTGCCGTTCCTGCAGAATGTCTTTAAGACCGAACCGCTGGGGCTTTTCGATTGGGTGATGGTAATAGTGATATCATCTTTCCCTCTGTGGGGCATGGAGCTTGTGAAGGCCATTAACAGGAAGAGAAGAGCCGTTTAGACTTATTCTATATTTATGATATAATATCTATACGTATAGGAGGTACTTATGAAGATAAAAAGGATGTTCACCGCTCTTGTAATAGCTTTGGCTGTAATAGGAGTTCTTTTGGCCGCTACGAACAGGACGATACAGGCGCAATCGGGCGCCCCCGATCCTGAAATAATGACGAAGCTCGACGAGATATCCGTTACACAGAATAAGATACTCGCGGAGATAGAAGCGATCAAAGAAGAAGTGCGTATAGTCAAGATCAGGGTCACACAGACTCAGTAACGGCTGATTCCGGTCAGGATACGGGAGGCGCGTATGGCAACCGAGCATGTATCGTACTTTGTAGCTTTCGCCGCAGGACTTTTAACGTTCTTGTCCCCATGTCTTTTGCCCATGATACCTTCGTTCGTGGCGTATATCACAGGCGTATCTTTTTCCGACCTTAAAGGAGAAGAGAAGTCGCTCGAGGTGCGCCGTAAGACGATCGTACATTCGCTCCTATTCATCCTGGGATTCTCGGTAATATTCATCCTTCTCGGCCTTACAGCTACATTTATCGGGAAAGCGCTCTTTAAGTTCCAGGAACCGATAAGGATAGCCGGCGGAGTGCTCATCATAATATTCGCGCTCTATTTAGCGGGCGTCCTGAAGCTCGATTTTCTGGTGAAGGAACGCAGGTTCGGCGGCTCGATAAAGGGCGCAAGTTACATAGGGTCGTTTCTCATAGGAGTGACATTTGCCGCGGCCTGGACGCCGTGCGCAGGGCCGATCTTGGGG
>JBAYFK010000005.1:0-20734 GCA_041667225.1 Candidatus Omnitrophota bacterium | reverse complement strand
GGTCCTGCCAGAAGATTGATGAGTACAGGTGCGTCATAAAAGATGAGGCGACGCCTGTATTGGCGCGTATGGTTGACGCAGACGTGATAGTGGTGGCGTCACCGCTCTATTTTTTCTCGGCCAGCGCCCAGATCAAGCTCATTTTCGACAGGTTCTTCTCTTTATATAAATGGGATAATTCTGCCGGCACGATGAAGACGCCGCTCAAAGGCAAGACCCTTGCCGTCATAGCCAGCGCGTACGAAGATGTGGGGTTGGATGCGCTCGAAAGACCTTTTATCATAACGGCCGACTACACCGGCATGAAGTACGAGTCGTTCCTCGTCCCGAACGCCGGAGAATCGGGCGATATCGGGGATAAGAAGGATATCCGGGAGAAGGCGATAGCTTTCGGAGAGAAGATAGCATCGCAGGGTGCTTGATGGCGGCCATGGATAAGGTACTGTCGGTTGAAGGTCTTCGCGAGGTTTACGGAAATACCGTTGCCGTTGACGGTATATCGTTCGACGTAATGCCGAATGAGATCGTCGGGCTGCTCGGGCCCAACGGCGCGGGTAAAACTACCACCATAAATATCATACTCGGAGTCCTTGAACCTACCGCGGGAAAAGTCTTTATAGAAGGGCTCGATATCTCAAAGGACCGCCTGGAAGCGGCCTCACGCACGAATTTCGCGGCTGTATACGCTCCTCTGCCGGGCAATCTCACAGTCTATCAAAATCTACGCGTATTCGGTATGCTGTATGGAGTAAAAGAGCTCTCAAAGCGTATTGACGAACTTATGGAACAATTCGATCTTAAGGCGCACCGCGACAAAAAGTGCGGAGCGCTCTCTTCGGGAGAGCAGACGCGCGTCGGCCTTGCCAAGGCGATGCTCAACCGCCCGCACCTCCTCCTGCTCGATGAACCTACAGCATCGCTCGATCCGTCCATCGCGTCAGAGATACGAGCCGATATCCGTGAATACGCATCCGAAGGCAGCGGCGCCGTCCTATGGACTTCTCATAATATGCATGAGGTTGAGAACACCTGCGACCGCGTTCTATTCCTTTCACACGGAAAGATCCTCCTTGAAGGCGATCCCAAGACGCTGCCCTCCGAGTACGGCAAAAAGGACCTCGAGGAGCTTTTCATAACAGTTGCGCGTGAGCCGCTCATGCTGGGGGCAGGGTAGATATATGCGTTCATCTCCTACATTCGCCATAGTTCTCCGTCAGCTCTACCTTATTAGAGGCAGTTTTTCGCGTATATTCCCTCTATTTTGCTGGGCAGCGGTCGACATGGTGCTCTGGGGATTCCTTACCAGGTATCTTAATACGGTCGCGTCGCCCGGATTTAATTTTATACCGGCGCTTCTCGGAGCGGTCCTTTTATGGGACATCTTCATACGTATCATGCAGGGCGTGACGATGGCGTTCTTCGAGGACGTGTGGTCGCGTAATTTCCTGAACATCTTTGCGGCGCCCGTCTCGGTATCCGAGTACGTCGCGGGCCTAGTCCTCACGAGCATCGCGACGAGTGTCATCGGGATAGCCGTGATGGTCTTCATAGCCGTAGGGTTGTTCAAGTTGTCGCTTCTCGTCTACGGATCGATGATCATGCCGTACCTGCTGGTGCTCTTCCTGTTCGGTATATCGCTGGGTATATTCGGCTTTGGCCTCGTGCTCCGTTTAGGGCCGGCGTCTGAATGGTTCATATGGCCGATCCCGGCGCTAATATCGCCGTTCGTCGGTGTGCTGTACCCTGTCTCGACGCTGCCCGGCTGGATGCAGGCCGTATCTTTTCTATTGCCGCCGTCGTACGTGTTCGAAGGGTTGAGGACGGTAGTTTCGGGCGGCGCGGTATCCGGCAGCGGGCTTTTATACGCCGCATTACTGGCGGTCGGTTATATTTTATTGGCATACTGGTTCTTCGTAAGGGTTTATAAGCATGCCCTGCGCACCGGACTTATAGCCCGTTATAGCGCGGAAAGCTTAAGTTAGCGGCCTTCGTCAGAATATCCTTGTGTTTTGTAAGTTACTGTTCTATAATTATCATGTGAAGGGAAGATGTTTTTAGGGCCTTCACAAAAGCCAAAAGGAGGAAGTATGGCATATCAAGGCGGTGGTGGCGGATTCGGCGGAGCTCCGAGGGAAATGCATAAAGCGACATGTGCGGAGTGCAAAAAGGAATGTGAAGTTCCTTTCAAGCCTAGAGAAGACCGTCCGGTCTATTGTAAAGATTGTTTTTCAAAGCGTAAAGACAGCGGACGTTAAAAAAGAAAAAATACTGAACAGGATTTTTTCGTTTAAAGATACGATGGAGACCCTCTGTAACAAAAAAGTTGCAGAGGGTTTTTATTTGAGTTAGAATCGTTAAATGAACGGGCGCAAAAAGGGAGGCGGCATTGGCAAAGAACAGGATTTTCCGGTCTATTCAGCAGGCATGTGAGAGGGTAAGCAGCGCTATCTTCTATAAGTTTTACGCAGGGCTGAGGAGCCGTATCTTAACGGACCCTAAGATCAGGGATCTGGCGGTGCTTGAGTTCCATAAACTTTATTACTATTCTCTGGACCGTACATGGAATAATACGTACTGGATGAACGTACCCCTCTTAAAATGTCCTCTCGATGTGTGGGTATATCAGGAGATGATAGTTGAGCTGAAGCCAGATGTGATAATCGAATGTGGTACCGCGCGGGGTAGCTCGGCGCTCTTCATGGCGCATATATGCGACATGGCGGGTAAAGGGAAGATCATAACCATAGATATCAAGCACGAAGATAATAGGCCACAGCACAAGAGGGTGACTTACCTGACCGGCTCATCTATTGCTCCCGAGATCGTAGAACAGGCGAAGGCTGCAATAGGCAAGAACGATAAGGTGATGATATTTCTAGATTCGGACCATACTATGGCCCACGTGCTCAGTGAATTGAGGATATATAACTCTCTTGTAAGTAAAGGGAGTTATTTGATAGTGGAAGATTCGAATGTGAACGGCCATCCCGTAGAGCCGTCCCACGGCCCCGGGCCGATGGAAGCGGTAAAAGAATTCTTAAAAGAGAATAAGGATTTTGTGATAGATAAGGAGAGGGAAAAGTTCTTCCTTACCTTCAATCCTAACGGCTACTTAAAAAAGGTCGCTTGATAAAGACGGTCATGAAGCGATATGTTTCGATCTGTATCTTAGCGCTCCTCATCATCTTGGCGCGCGATGCGGGATGCGAAGAGGCCAAGGTGCGTCTCGGACTTTTCGTCACAGTACTGCAGGAGCCCGCGGTGCTTTCAAGCCGCGCCGGGATCTCCGCCCTGATCGATTACGCAAAAAAAGCCCGCGTCAATGTGCTTTTTGTTCAAGTTTACCGCGCTAACCAGGCGTGGTTTCCTTCAATTGTAGCGGACGCCGCTCCGTATAATGCATGTTTAAAAGAAGTCCGGGGGGATCCCCTTGGCCAACTCATCAATGAAGCCCACGCAGCCGGGATAGAAGTACATGCCTGGATGAATATGCTGTCACTCGGCGCGAACAAAGACGCCGTGATCCTCAAAAAATACGGCACAGATATCCTGACGAAAAATAGATACGAGAAGAGCTCTCTCGAGGACTATAAGATCGATGGGCAGTATTTTCTCGAACCCGGAGACCCGCGGGTCAGGAGAGAGCTTACCGATATAGTCGGGGAGATACTCAGCTCTTATCCCAGCCTGGACGGTATCCAGTATGATTATATACGTTATCCCGATAAGGACCCCGCCTACGGCTACACAGATGTGAATATGCACCGCTTCAAAGAAGCGTCCGGTTTAAGTCATATAGAGGAAGGCAGCCTCGTCTGGGATGACTGGAAGCGCGGCCAGGTCACGGAGTTTTTGGGAGAACTTGCAGAAAAAGCGCGCTCCATTAGTCCGGACATACAGGTGTCGGCGACGGGCTGCGCCCCGTACTCCCGCGCGTATCATGAAGCCTTCCAGGATTGGCCGTACTGGATAGAGAGCGGCCTCGTCGATTTTGTTACGGTCATGAGCTATACGCCGGACTCTCAGGAATTCGAAAAATATGTTCTGGATATCAAAAATAGAGGCGTAGACCTTAAGAAGGTCAATATAGCTATCGGCGCTTATGAGATGGCCGGGACGCCCGCCTCGTTCGCGAGTCAATTGGAACTTTGTAAAAGGGCGGGAGAGGGCATCTGCACCATTTTTCATTACGGAAGCCTGGTCCTATATACCTCTCTTAGCGATTTACTCTTAATGTGGTATAATGACATTAAGTGAACGGCATCTAAAAGAAAGCGCATATGTCAAAAAATAGTTTACCCAAGGTTGTCATTGTAGGCAGGCCGAACGTAGGGAAGTCCTCGCTCTTCAACAGGATCTTAGGGTCCAGGAAGGCTATAGTCGAATCTTCTTGCGGCACTACCCGCGACAGGCTGTATGCCGATATAGTTTGGAAAGATAAACGCTTCACGCTGGTGGATACGGGAGGCTTTGAGGCTCAGAAGGGGCCCGGCAGCGACATACATGCCCTCGTATTGAACCAGCTCCACGCAGGTATCGAAGAGGCCGATATCATATTCTTCGTTACCGACAGCTCTGTAGGCGTATTACCGCAGGATATGGAACTCGCCTCGAAACTCAGGAAGACATCAAAGCGCATATATGTCATAGCGAACAAGTCCGACGACGGAGCGAGGACGAAAGCCGCGCTCGACTTTTTCGAGCTGGGACTGGGCGATCCTCATCCCGTGTCGGCGCTGAACAGTATAGGGATAGAGAAACTGCTCGACGATGTTATTAAGTATATAGATTCGCCCGTAGTTGTACAGCAGCTCCCGCGCCCCATCGCCGTCGCTATTATAGGAAGGCCGAACGTCGGCAAATCGTCATATCTCAACTCCATCCTGAGGGAAGAGAGGGTGATAGTGCATCCGACCGCGGGGACGACGAGGGATTCCATCGATATAAATTTTAAGTATAAAGGACATGAGTACCTTCTCATAGATACCGCCGGTATGAGGCATAACTCCAAGATAGAAGAGAGCGCGGATTTCTTCAGTAACGTCCGGTCAAAAGAGGCGATAAAACGCGCCGATGTGGCGGTGATAATCGTCGACGGATACGACGGACTGAGGGAAGATGACATGCGCATAATAGATTTCTGTATAAAGGAAGGCAAATCCCTCCTGATCGCTATTAATAAATGCGACTTGATAAATGAGGCCGGCATGAGGCAGTATACAGAGATGCTGGTGCGGAAGATGAATGCCGTCAAAAATTTTCCCGTCATGTTCATATCCTGTAAGACCAAAAAGAATGTCACGATCTCTCTCGATACGATATTTGCCGTATACGAGAGGTCGCGGACGGTCATACAGCCTGCCGAACTCACCGTCATGCTCGAATCGCTGCGTAAAGCGCAGGAGATAAACAGGTGGTCCATAACAGTTACGTATCTTAAGCAGGCCGGTTCTACGCCTCCCGCTTTTATCCTGGGGACGAAGAGCCCGCGGCCTTTGACGGAACATATAAAAAGGCACATGGAGAACCTTATCAAGGAGATGCATGATTTTAAAGGAGTGCCGATAAGGATAAATTTCGAATCGAGATCGCTGCCTTTCGGGGGACGTATGTCCCGCGGCCATAAAAAGGGGCGGCGGTAGACCGGAAGAGATTGAAATATATTGCCATTATCATCATGACCGCATTATCTGTCACATTGCCGCTTTCAAACATATTGGCCCGGGAGGCCGTCTCAGGAATGATATCTACACGCGACAATATAAGCATAGCTTACGACCAATACAAGAACGGATCCGATTCCGTCGTAGTGATATGCCCGGGGTATTATACCAGTAAGGCCAATAGATGGATAAAGAGGACCGCCGAACTCGTCTCGCCCGTATATGATGTTATAGCATTCGACTTCAGGGGGCACGGGCAGAGCGAGGGGAGATTTACCTGGAGTGCCAAAGAATCTATGGATGTAGATGCCATCGTAGATCTCGCAAAGGCGGAAGGTTATAAGCATATAGGCATAGTGGCGTTTTCTCTCGGCGCTGCCTCTGCTATAAATGCCGCCGCCGGCAGGACAGATATAGAGAGCATGGTCCTCATAAGCTGTCCGATACGTTTCAGGAATGTTGATTTTCATTTTTGGGAGCCTGAGATGTTCATAGAGCTTAAGGACGACATATTGAACAAATGGCAGGGCAAAGGCGCGAGGACGGCAAATATCTTCATGCATAAGAAAGATCCGATCGATACTGTGAGGCAGATAGACCATACCGCTATATTGTTCATACACGGAGACAGGGACTGGCTCATAAAAGACCGCCACTCAAAAAAACTTTTTGACGCCGCGAATCCTCCCAAGGAGATCGAAACGATAAGGGGAGGGCTTCATGCGGAAAGGCTCGTACAGTTCTATCCTGATAAGATGAAGGAATTGATATTGAATTGGTTCTCAAAAACATTAAAGAAAGGGCCGTATGAAAAATAAGCTCTCATTTCTCGGGGTGATCGCAATGGTCTTCCTGTTGACCGGATGCTCCAGCATGCCTGTAAGGACTTCTCCGGTCTATAGTCTGGAGGACCTTTATAAGAGACTCGACTATAAGTCAGAGGGTAAGTACAGGGTGGTCAATATATTTTACGCGACGAGCCGCCGGATCGACTACCGCGACGATCAGTCTCCTGTATTTAAGAGTGAACTTGCGGATGCGACGTCATACGGCACCTTGGGCATGAAGATAGACCCTAGGGTACGCATAGGGAAGATGAACCCCGATCAATTGAAGAAGAACGGCATCCTTGGGCTTACGAAGACTGAGAGGCTCGATCCGGACATCTTCGTAAAACAGTTGTCCGATGCGGTAAATGCGTCGCCGCACAAATCTCTTTTAGTGCTCGTATTCGGGTATAAAGACGGCTTTGAGGTCACGGCGATGAAGGCGGCGTATTTTGCATATCTCCTCGACGTTGATACGCCGGTGCTGCTCTTCGATTGGCCCGGAGACCAGCCGTTCGGTATATCGGGATATAAAAAAGCCGAAGATGAGGCTAGTCGCTCCGGTCCGTTCCTCGCAGAGGCCCTGACGAAGGTCATACACGAGGTCAAGCCGGAGAAGCTCTGGGTCAAAGCGTCCAGCCTTGGATGCCAGGTGGCGTGCGACGCCTTTGAAGAGATGTACAAAAATCCCTCTCTCGCCGATAACGAGACAGAGATAGACCATATAATATTTGCGGCTCCGGATGTCGGCAGGGATGAGTTCGCCGCCAAATTCAAAGACCATATGACCTCTATGTCGAAGAAGATGACGACATATGTAGCTTCCGACGATGATGCGCTTCTGATCAGCGGGATAATAAATAGGGGGCCGCGCCTTGGCCGTCCGAAAGTAAGGATGGAGCATCCTGAGCAGTTCGAAGAAGCGAAGAAGATGCTATATCTAAAGAGCCTGGAGCCGGAAAAGTTCACATTGATCGATGTCACCCCGGTGAACCATGCGAGTTTTAAGCACGGCTATTATTTGGAGTGCACGGAATTTTATGACGATCTCTATATGCGCATGTTCGATACGAAATCCAATATGAACAGGCGCCTCTACCTGATAAAGGCTAAGGATGGAGCGGATTATTGGGTAATGCAAAGCGCGAGATAGAATTGAATATAAGTAAGAGGAGTATATCCATAGCGCTGGCGTCGATCATAGCGGTATCCCTGGTCTCAGCGGCTGTTTCCAATGTATTGTACGCTCGTTACGGCCGCCGGATCGTAAAGAGCTGCGTTGAGAGTAAGGCGTCCGTGAAAGATGTTCACCCTCCGGAATACTATTATCATAAGATAGACAAGCGCTTCTCCCGGATCACCTCGTATGTAGTCGCCTCGTCCATAGCGTTTCTGTGCGTATTGCTGATCATGAACGGAAAATTGTACGTGATCATGAGCGTTTTGCTGCCGCTACTGATGATAGAATGTTTAATAGCGATGATGCTCGCCTTTCCTTCAATGCCCAGGTTCGGCATGGATGACCTGATCGACAGGATATATCTGGGGTCGTACAGGAATATCATACAGTTCGAGCCCGGTAATGCGCGTTACGACAGCGAACTTACGTATACGCTTAAGCCCGGTACGTCCTTCTTTTCCAATCCCGAATTCAAGAATAGATACATGGTGAACTCTCTCGGTTTTCGCGATGACGAAAGATCGCTTCTCTCTCCTGAGATCATAGTCCTCGGAGATTCTTACGCGATGGGCTGGGGTATCGATCAGGATGATATGTACAGCTCTCTAGTCGAAAAGGAGAAAGGGCTTTTGACGCTCAATACCGCCGTCGCGTCTTACGGTACCGTGCGTGAAATGCGTACGCTCGACCGCGTCGATACTTCTAAACTGAAATACCTGGTTATGCATTACCTGTTCAACGATTATGAGGAGAACAAGGCTTTCTACGAGAACAAGAACAGTCTTAACATAACCTCGGAAGACAAATATAACGAGGTAGTCAGGGAGCACCTTAAGACAAAAAGATATTATCCCGGGAAATATGTAAAACTTGCTTATAAGAATATGAAAGAGGGCTTCAAGTCTCCCAAGACATTTAAAAAAGCGGTGCCTTTCCAGGAAAGTGCGGGCGGCGCCGGATATTTTATCAATGCCATTATGAATGGCAGCAGAAAAGATCTCACCGGAGTAAAGGTGATCGTGCTGGGCGATAAGGCGTTCCTGGCTTCGCTCAAAGAAACGATCTCCTCCGGAGACTATCCCGGATATATAAAGAGCATAGAAGCTATCGACTGGCAGGATAAGATGACGAGAGATTGTTTTTATGATCTCGATGATCATATAAACGCAAAAGGACACAGGATCCTGGCTGAAGAAGTGTCAAAAAGGATCAAATAACTCTATGGACGGAAATATCGTTTTCGAGATGATAATGAAGGACCTGGGCCTGAGCGAAGAGTCTCTCAGGAACACGCTTACGCTCCTGGGGCGCGGCGCGACGGTCCCTTTCATCGCCAGGTACAGGAAAGAGCGGACCGGCGGCCTGGATGAAGTCCAGATCAGGGATATAGCCGAAAAGTTCGCGTATTATGCGGAGCTGGAAGCGCGCAAAGAGACCATCCTGAAGTCGATCAAAGAACAGGGGAAGCTAACGGACGAGCTGTCCGCTAAGATAGGCTCCTGTAGACAGAAGTATATCCTCGAGGACATTTACCTGCCGTTCAAGCCGAGGCAGCGGACCAAGGCGACGGCGGCTAAAGAGAAAGGGCTCGAGCCCCTGGCCGATATGATACTCGTAACGCAGCCGCTGGACGGCGACAGGCTGGCTATAATATCCGGTTTTGTAAGCCAGGAGAAGGGTGTGCCGACGGTAGAGGCAGCTCTTGAAGAATCTCTCGAGATAGTTATAGAGAAGATATCGGAATCCCCCGATATACGCACGATGCTGCGCGATAACTTTCGTAAAAAAGGGGTGCTCATATCGAAGGCAAGATATGAGCTTGCCGGGACCAAGACAAAATTCGAATCATATTATAATTTTGCGGAACTGATCGCGCAGTCGCCGTCCCACAGGGTACTTGCGATAAGAAGGGGCGCCAAAGAGCAGGTGCTTACATGGGAGATAGACCTCGCCGAGGATGCGGTCCTCAAGTCCATAGAGACGAGGCTCGTCAAGAACAGCCGCTCAATATTCCATAAAGACCTGTTGAGGGCCATAGAGGTATGCTACAGGAGATCCCTTAAATCCTCCATAGAAGTGGAAGTCTTCCGCATGAAACTTTCCGAAGCCGAAAAGGAAGCGATAAACGTATTCGCGAAAAATCTAAGGAACCTTTTACTCGTGCCTCCCGCGGGGCATAAAGTCATCATGGGAGTGGACCCCGGCATAAAGACGGGCTGTAAAGTCGCGGTCATCGATAAGAACGGCGGATTCAAAGAGTACAGCCCCATATTCCCGTTCACTTCCGACCGGCAGAGAGAAGAAGCCGGGCATATCGTAACGGGCCTCCTGAAAAAATACGGCGTGGAATTGATCGCGATAGGCAACGGTACCGCCTCAAAAGAGACCAAAACCTTCATCGATGATATAATCAAGCGTAATGGTCTCGATGTTAAGGCGATCGTCGTGAGCGAGGCCGGGGCGTCCGTCTATTCCGCCTCCGATTCTGCCCGGGCTGAGTTCCCCGACCTGGACATTACCGTGAGAGGCGCCATAAGCATTGCCAGGAGAGTGCAGGACCCTCTGGCAGACCTGGTCAAGATAGATCCCAAAGCGATAGGCGTAGGGCAATACCAGCACGACGTTAGCCAGAGCGAACTCAAAAAAGCGCTCGATGCGACGGTAGAATCGTGCGTCAACTACGTAGGGGTTGAACTGAATACCGCCTCCAAAGAGCTTCTCTCGTACGTGTCCGGGATAGGGCCGTATCTGGCCGGAAATATCATAAAGCACCGTTCGGAGAAGGGGCAGTTCACCGAGAAGAAGGGCCTGCTGAAGGTCCTTGGGCTCGGCCCTAAGGTATTTGAACAATGCGCCGGATTCCTTAAGATCAGGGAGAGCGTAAACCCTCTTGACAATTCCGCCATACATCCCGAAAGCTTCCATATTGTCGAAAAGATGTCCGCTTCTCTCGGCGTCAGCCCGGATAAGCTTATAGGTAATGAAGAACTTCTCTCCCGTATCGCCATATCCGACCATGTGACGGACGAAGCCGGTATCCCTACGATCACGGACATCATCGAAGAGCTTAAAAAGCCGGGGCTCGACCCGCGGGATGAGTTCACGAGCGTTGAGTTCAGTTCCTCTATAAACGATATCGATGACCTCAGTATAGGTTCCGTCCTGGAGGGCGTGGTGACCAACGTGACCAATTTCGGGGCATTCGTCGATGTAGGAGTGCATCAGGACGGGTTGATGCACATATCCAGGATGAGTGAAAAATTTGTTAAAAATCCGTATGAAATAGTTTCGGTCGGTGATAGAATAAAGGTGAAGATAGTATCCGTAGACAAGGTATTGAAACGGATCTCGCTCGAGATGAATAAGAAGTCTTAATATAAGAACGGAGAATTAGAGATGCGGTACGGGAAGATAAAGATAATGTACTTAAGCCTTATCCTTGGCGTTGCATTCATATCGCAGGCCTATGCATCCGATTTTTCCGCGGATATGGTGAGCACTACGAACGAAGGCACGTTCAAAGGCAAGATATACGTTTCCAAGGACAGGGTGAGGATGGAAGTCCCCCAAAGTATTACAATAACGCGTATGGACAAAAAAGTCCTATGGATACTGATGCCCTCCAACAAGATGTATATGGAGCAGCCTTTCGACCCGCGCAATATAGTCGTTGCTACGGAAAAGATGCCGGGGGAGATCGAGAGAAAATTACTGGGTAAGGAATCGGTGAACGGGGTGGTTGCCGACAAGTACAGCGTGACCGCAGAAGTTGACGGTATGAGAGAGTCCGTATTTCAATGGATAGAACCGGCATCGAAGGTACCGATAAAGACGATGGCGCAGGACGGGAGCTGGACCATGGAATATCAGAACATGAAGATGGGTCCGAGCCCGGATTCGATGTTCGAGGTACCGCCTGAATATCAAAAGATCAATATGCCTGTAGGCATGGAAGATATGCCTCATTATGCAGGGGAAGAGTAGGCTGCGCTCTATAAAAAAGAAAGGGTGCCCGCGATGGCTAAGATAAAGATCCTGATAGTGGATGATGAACCCGATTTTCTCGAGCTGCTGGCCATGCGCCTGGAAGAATGGGGATATGAGGCGGTCAAGGCGGCGAACGGGAAAGACGGTGTGAGCGCCGTAAAAGCGCAATGTCCGGATGTAGTGGTCCTGGATTATATGCTGCCGGATATGGATGGTGTGGCTACGCTGAAACAGATCCGTGAAGTGTCCGCAAAAGTGCCCGTCATCATGTTCACTGCCTATCCAAGCATGGACACGATAAAAGAAGCCGACGGCCTGGGCATATCGGCCTTCATACCTAAACTGAGCATCTATTCCGAAATAATGCCGTCCCTTAAAGTGGCGATAGATATGTCCGTCAAAAAAGGCGCAAAGAAGAAGTAGCATTGACAAAATAATATTAAGGGTTTAGAATGGAACAGAACCCCCGCTCAAGCGTTCAGGGCGGGGGTTATGCTTTTTAGAACGGAGATCTTCGAAGATAAACATATGGGATACCTGAATATAAAATTTTCGTTACTATTCGACCCGCTTTCCCTCTTCTTCCTCGTGGTCATACTGCTCGTATCTGCTCCTTCGGCGCTTTATTCAGTAGGATACATGAAGGGAGAGTACCCGGGACGGAAGATAGCGCTTGGATGGGCGCTTCTTATAGCCTTCATCGTTTCTATGGCGCTCGTCGTAACGGTCAATAATGCCCTCATCTTCCTGATCGCATGGGAATCGATGTCGCTAATATCTTATTTCCTCGTGACATTCGATACTCATAGCGAAAAGTCCGTAAGGGCTGGGGTCATCTACATAGTGATGACCCATATAGGCACGGCTTTCATAACGATAGCATTGCTGATATTCCATAAATACGCCGGGTCTTTTGACATGAATGCCTTCAAGGCTGCCGCTTCGGGCATGCCTTTGAACATAAGAAATACCGTCTTCATCCTTTTATTGGCAGGTTTCGGCACAAAGGCAGGTATCGTTCCTCTGCACATATGGCTTCCTTATGCTCATCCCCAGGCACCAAGCCACATATCCAGCCTGATGTCCGGAGTCATGATAAAAACAGCAATATACGGTATCCTGCGGTTTATCGTGTTTACTCTTGGTGTCGGCGACTTATGGTGGGCCAATCTCATACTCGTCCTGGCAATGGTATCGTGCCTGGTTGGCGTGATGTACGCTCTTATGGAACGTGATATCAAAAAGCTTCTGGCGTACTCGAGCGTGGAGAATATGGGAATAATCTTTCTGGGCGTGGGAGCATCCATGTTATTCATGAAGATGGAGATGCCGGTCCTTGCGGTCTTTGCGCTTTCAGCCGGCTTGTACCATCTTGTGAACCATGCGATATTTAAATCCCTGCTTTTCCTGTGTGCAGGAGCGGTATATAAGTATACCGGCACGCGCAATATGGAGAAGCTCGGAGGCCTCATAAAGAGCATGCCGTGGACCGCCGCCGCTTTTCTCGTAGGAGCGATGGCAATATCGGCAGTAGCGCCGCTCAACGGTTTTGTAAGCGAATGGCTGACGCTCCAGGCGTTCTTCATGGGCGCGGTTGCTGCGGCGGGTGGTTATAAGATATTCCTGGCCTGCGCAGCCGCAGTGCTGGCGCTGACGGGCGGGCTTGCCGCTTCATGCTTCGTCAAGGCATTCGGTATGACATTCCTGGCGATGCCGCGCTCGGTGAAGTACGAGGGCGCGAAAGACGCTTCCCTCACAATGAAGATCTCCATGGCATTTTTAGCCATTCTCGTCTTCGTATCGGCGTTCGCAGCCGCGGCGATAATAAAGGCGCTGGTTATGGTGTCGGGATGTGCTACGCGCATAAATACGGCCCATATGAATTTTACGCTTAACAATTTTACTCTGGCTCCGCAGAACGGCAGCGGCGCCTGTCTCTCAACTCCCGCTGCGGCATTAGCGATCACGGTCCTCGTGATCATTGCGGCGGCAGCTTTTTATCTGGGCACGCGGAAAAGCAAGACCGTAATCGACAGGACATGGGATTGCGGCTATTACAAGCTCTCTCCCCGGACAGAATACAGCGCGACGGCGTTCTCGAAACCTTTCAGGATCGCTTTCGGCTTCTTCCTTCTGCCGTATACACGCACGGAAAAGATAAGGGAATCTTTCTATCATATAAAGTCGTTCAAATACGAGGTCTTCTTTACCCCGATATTCAAAAGATATATTTACGAACCGGCGATAAACGCGGTATTCGTGATCGCCCGTCATATAAAGAAACTGCAGCCAGGTTCCATTCATGTATATCTGGCATATATATTCGTTACGATATTGGCTCTAATAATTTTTATCAACAGGTTCTAGGAGCTTTATGGGTTTAGTGTTTGTGATCATACAGATAGCGTTATTGATACTCGTCGCCCCGCTGGTGAGCGGCATCATCAGGAAGATAAAAAATAATATGCGCATGAGGAAAGGCCCAAGCGTCCTCCAGCCGTATTATGACCTGGCGAAACTTTTTGCGAAGGACCGCGTCATATCAAAGGACACTTCCTGGATATTTAGGATAACGCCGTTCGTGATCCTGGCCTCTACGATAGCGGCCGCCTCGCTCGTACCGGTACTGGCATCGAAGATCTCACTGTACCGGATGGGGGACTTTTTGACGATCATATTCATACTGGCGCTCGGCCGTTTCTTCATGTGCCTTGCGGCGCTCGACGCCGGCTCAGCATTCGGCGGCATGGGTTCATCAAGGGAGATGTTCATATCGAGCCTGGTCGAACCGGTAGCATTGTTGTCGGTATTCGCGGTCTCCATGAACGCGTCATCGACCTCCATAGCTGTGTTAAGCGGCGTCCACGCTGTCCGTCTGTCATCGATAGTCGCTGCGATATCGTTCTTCATCGTGACTATAGTAGAGACGTCGAGGATACCGGTAGATAACAAAGAGACCCATCTCGAACTTACCATGATACACGAGGCGATGGTGCTGGAATATTCAGGCCCATCGCTTGCGATGATCGAACTTGCGGCGCATGTAAAACAGATCGTATTCTTCAGTATACTGGCCAACGTCGTTCTGCCATGGGGAATGGCTGGTTCGCTCACGGGCCTTCAGCCGGCCGTTGGTTTGGCGGTGTATTCCCTTAAGATAGCGGGTATATCCTTAATAATAGCAATGATGGAGATATCGATGGCAAAGATGCGGTTGTTCAGGGTGGTCGACCTCCTGAGCTTCGCCATAGCGCTGTCCATACTAGCTGTGATAATCTCGGCGGGGGGAATGTAGAATGCATATCGATCTATTCCTTTTCGGCATAATGGCGGTAACCTTTGCGATGGTCATAGCAAAGAGGATGTCCGCGCTCATAAATGCATTCGCGGCGCAGTCATTCTTTCTATTCCTCGTCACTCTTTCCCTGGCGGTTAGATCAGGGCATCTCGATCTGTATATAGTGGCCGTCCTGCTATTCCTGTTAAAAGTGCTGTTGATACCTTATTTCCTTAAGAGGGTCGTTAAGAAGATAAAAGTTAAAGAAGATCTCGGCCTTTTTATAAATCCTGCGGTCTCCGTATTCCTGGCGATGGCCCTTACGTATATGGCGTATCTATTTACCGTAAAGTTCATTTCCATACAGGGGAAGATAGAGAATAGCGAGTTCTTTGTTTCGCTCTCCGTTGCGCTCATAGGCATGTTCATAATGGTCTTCCGTCAAAAGGCCCTTGCGCAGATAATAGGGCTGATGGTGATGGAGAACGGGCTCTTCCTGTCGGCGGCAAGCGTGTCGGGCGGGATGCCGTTCTTTGTGGAGATAGCGATTTTTTTCGATATATTCCTATGCGTTATCATACTGGGCATGTTCGTCTACAGGATAAACAGGATCTTCACTCATATAGATGTCGATAAACTTACGGAGTTAAAAGGATAGCAGATGGATATTATAGTTATTTTAGTGATACAGCTCCTTCTCGCCGTATCCCCTACATTTTTCGGGAAACACAGGAATTTCGGGTATTTCAATGCGGCCGGATATCTTTTATCATTGATATATTCGCTGTGCCTTGCTTTATCGATAGCCAAAGGCGTCGGAGTGATCAGTCTTTTTAACTTTTTCTATATAGACGCCTTAAGCGCTTACTTTATCCTTACGATCTCCCTGATCAATTTCGCGTCCTCCGTATATTCGATAAAATATATTTCCGGCGATGTGGAAGAAGGGGAGATCAGCGCGTCCAAGGCCGTCAAATATTATTCGCTCTTCAACCTCTTCGCTTTGTCGATGTACTTCGTTACGGTCGTCAACAATCTCGGCATGGTATGGGTGGCGATCGAGATGACGACGCTCGTCTCGGCTTTCCTGGTCGGTTTTCATAATAACAAGATGTCGATCGAGGCCGCGTGGAAATATATCATAATATGCTCCGCAGGGATAACCCTCGCACTTCTGGGCACGATACTCTTTTATTACACTGCGTCGAGGGACGGGGGAGTGAACAGCCTGAACTGGACGGATATGATGTCTGTGGCCAGGAAGATGGATCCGAGGATGCTTAAGATCGCGTTCCTCTTCATTATAGTCGGATACGGCACGAAGGCAGGACTCGTGCCGATGCATACGTGGCTGCCGGACGCGCACAGCCAGTCGCCCGCGCCGATAAGCGCGCTCCTGTCGGGAGTCCTGCTGAAGACGGCGATATACGCGATCCTTAGATATACGGCGATCATAAATAAGTGCGTCGCCGTGCACTACTCTTCAAACCTTTTTATATTCTTCGGCCTGCTCTCTCTGGGCATATCTGCCGGGTTCATACTTGTACAGAAAGACCTCAAGAGGCTTCTCGCCTATAGCAGCGTCGAACATATCGGCGTTATAGCTACGGGGCTCGGCTTCGGAGGCGCCGCCGGACTTTATGGTGCGCTCTTCCATGTATTTAATCACGCGGTCAATAAGTCTCTCATGTTCTTCGGCGCGGGATATGTGGTTAAAAAATACAAAACCGGAGATATGAATGTTATACGCGGCGTCATGGGTACCATGCCATTCATCGGAACGGTGCTTATCTTAGGGGCATTTGCTTTAGGCGGGTCACCGCCCTTCTCGATATTTGTAAGCGAGATCATGGTGATCATCGCGGGATTCAGGGCAGGAGCCTATCTTCCCGCGGTCCTTGCGTTATTTTTCCTGGCGGTGATATTCGGCTCGCTCATATACCACTTCTCAAGGATCGTGTTCGGAAAGAGGCCGCAGGACATGCAGGTTTCGGCCTGCCCGTTCAGCATGAAGTTCATATCGGTATTCCTGTTCATATTCATATGTATTATGGGTTTCAAGATGCCCTGGTTCTTCAATAAACTGCTCGTCTCCGCGGGCAATATCATAAGAGGCGTTTGATGGGATACATGAGTTTCATCGATGAAATAAAGAAGGAATGCGGCGCTCCCGGAGCGGAGGCCATGGATGTGCGCGAAGACGAAGTTTACATAGAAACAAGTAACGCGGACTTTAGAAAGGTGTGCCTTACCCTACATAAGCGGCTGAATTCTCCGGTGATGATGTACTTTGCTTCCGATGATAGGAAAGATAAAGGAGTATTTACTTTATACTGCGTATTTCTGGGGGGACTTTTCAAAAAATGGTTTATCGTCAGGTCGGCCATCGGCCGGGATGATGCTGAGGGTATGGGATCTTTGGCAAAAGAGATATATTCGGCGAGCCTTTTCGAACGCGAGATCGCGGAGATGTTCGGTATAAAATTCGCGGGCCATCCCGATAAACGGGGCTTGAAACTTCACAACGAGGTCTGGCCCGAAGGTTCTTATCCTTTATGTAAAGATTTTGTGCCGCCGCAGACGTATATGACGGACGGCAGCGAATACAAATTTAACAGGGTCGAAGGTGAAGGGGTTTTTGAGGTACCCGTAGGGCCTGTGCATGCGGGTATTATAGGGCCGGGGCACTTCAGGTTCAGCGCGGCCGGCGAACCGATAATCAATCTGGAGACTAGGCTCGGGTTTACGCATAGAGGCGTCGAAAAGCTATTAGAGGGAAAAGATGTATCGCGCGCGGTCCATCTATCCGAGCACATAGCCGGGGATTCCGCATTCGCTTACAGCCTTGCCTTTTCGCGCGCAGTCGAGAAGATATGCGGTATAAAGGTCCCGGAACGCCAGGAGGTCCTGCGCGGCATATACCTTGAACTTGAAAGGATGTACAACCATGCTGCGGATATCGGAGGGATAGCCCTCGATGTCGGTTTCAGTTTCGCGGCCGCGTTAGCGTCGATAATGAAGGAATCTATTCTCGCCCTGAACGAGAGAACGGGAGGCTCCAGGTACCTGAAGAATATCAATCAGGCAGGAGGCGTGAAGACGGACCTGGATAAAGACGGAGTCTCTCTTATGACGGAATCGCTGGGACCCATAATGAAAGATCTCGGCGAACTTAAGACGATAATGCTCTCTAATATATCGTTCATGGACAGGGTCGATACCACAGGGGTCCTGAGAAAGAAGACCGCCATTGACCTGGGGATAGTAGGATTGGCGGCGCGCTCTTCCGGTATACCTCTCGATCTCAGGAAGACATTTCCCGGAATATACGAAAGCGCCGGGTTCAATATGAAGACACAGGAGGAAGGGGACGTCCTGGCAAGGCTCAATACGCGTTTTGCGGAGTTCGAAGAGTCGGCCAGGCTTATAAAAAAGTTCTTAAAGATGCTTGATGTCGGAGAGCCGTCATCCGGACGGCCCGTCTATGGATATAAAGAAGGTTTCGCCTTGGGATATGCCGAGGCCTGGCGCGGAGCCGTACTCGTCTGGGTATCGCTTGACGCATCAGGGCGTGTAGACAGGTGTAAGATCGTCGATCCGTCATTCCATAATTGGCATGGCCTGACATATGCTGTACTCGGCAATATAATACCCGACTTTCCGGTCTGCAATAAAAGTTTCGATCTATCGTATCCGGGGAACGACCTATGATGAATATATTTAAGAACAGGCTCAGAAAAAAGATAGTGACGAGGCCCGTAATCTTCAGGGACCATGCCATGGCCGGAGAGGTAGAAGCGGTAGGCCTGGAGCTCAGGAAAGAACTGCATAAAAAATTCGGCAGGTCCTTCCATATCAGGGAAGTCGATACGGGATCCTGCGGAGCCTGCGAGTCCGAGATAATCTCCACGACGAACCCTATTTATGACATTCAGAGGTTCGGTGTAGATTTTGTCGCCTCTCCGCGGCATGCAGACGCCCTGCTCGTGACCGGTCCCGTTTCGAGGAATATGGCAGTCGCGCTTAAAAAGACATATGACGCCATGCCGTCACCCAAATTCGTCATCGTATGCGGCGACTGCGGAAGGGACGGAGGGCTCTTCAAGAGCTCCTACTATACTTTGGGCGGAGTAAAAGAGGTAGTTCCCGTCGATATTTATATACACGGCTGTCCGCCGAAGCCTCTCGATATAATGCGCAGCCTTCTCGCTTATCTTAAAAGGTGAATATGAGACCTATCTTCAGGGTGATGTTCAGAGCTCTGCGCTACAGGAATTTCAGGCTGTTTTTTATGGGCCAAAGCATCTCTTTGATAGGGACATGGATGCAGTTCATAGCGATGAGCTGGCTCGTATATCGTCTTACCGGATCGGCATTCATGCTCGGTGTGGTCGGTTTTTCAAGCCAGATACCATCATTCCTGTTAAGCCCTGTGGCCGGCGTCCTGGTCGACAGGTGGGACCGGCACAAGATACTCATCTATACCCAGGCATTCGCCATGCTGCAGGCATTGACGCTTGCGGTACTTACTCTGACCGGTACGGTTGCCGTCTGGCACATAATAGTGCTGGGGGTATTCCTTGGATGCGTCAATTCCTTTGATGCTCCCGCCCGGCAGTCTTTCATCATAGACATGGTTGAGAAAAAAGAAATGCTCGGTAATGCCATAGCCCTAAACTCTCTCATGTTCAACGGCGCGCGGCTTATAGGCCCGTCCATCGCAGGTATGCTCATAGCTGTAACCGGCGAAGGAATATGTTTCCTGACCAACGGGTTGAGTTTTCTGGCAGTTCTGGTAAGCCTCTTCCTCATGAACATAAAAAAGCAGAGTATGGAACATAAGACATCGAACATACTGCACGGGCTGAAAGAAGGGACTTCTTATACTTTCGGTTTTGCGCCCATACGCCACATCCTCATGCTTCTGGGCACGATAAGCCTCATGGGCATGTCATATACCGTTCTTATGCCGGTCTTCGCTAAGGATATCCTCCATGGAGGGCCGAGCACATTAGGGTTCCTCATGGCGTCAGCAGGTGTCGGCGCCATCATTGCCACGGTCTTTCTTGCGTCGCAGAAAAATACACTCCGGTTCGGGAATATAATACCTATTTCATCAGCCATCTTCTCGTTAGGTATAATAGCTTTTTCGTTATCCCGCGTTCTCTGGCTTTCGCTGTTCTTCATGGCGTTGACCGGGTTCGGGTTCATGACACATATGGCTGCATGCAATACGTTCTTACAGACCATAGTCGATGACGACAAGAGAGGCAGGGTGATGAGTTATTACGCAATGTCGTTTTTAGGCATGGCGCCGATCGGCAGCATTCTCGCCGGCTCTCTCGCTACGTGGATGGGCCCTACCAATGCCCTTATTACGGGAGGCATCGTCTGTTTGGCAGCGTCTCTCGTATTCGCGGCAAAGGTCCCTGAATTGAAGAAGATGGTCCACCCAATATACGTGAAGATGGGCGTGATACCGGAAGTGGTGGCAGGTATAAATGCGGCGTCCAGGCTCGCCGTTCCGCCCGAAGATTGAGCTTGCTAAATCGAGTACCAGGTAATACAATCTTTTGAATACATAGAATAAATTAACCGATCAAATGGAGGGAAGACACATGGCAAGATCTATTAAAGGAACAAGGACAGAAAAGAACCTTCTCGCTTCGTTCGCGGGTGAATCCCAGGCGAGAATGAGATATACATACTTCTCCAGCGCCGCCAGGAAAGAAGGGTTCGAGCAGATAGCGAATATATTCCTTGAGACCGCAGAGAACGAAAAAGAACACGCCAAAGTATT
>JBAYFK010000004.1:0-21025 GCA_041667225.1 Candidatus Omnitrophota bacterium | reverse complement strand
CAGTGTCTTTATAGTATTTTGACCGCAGGCTATGGCCAATACGGTCGTCTTGTCCTGCGAGGCGAGCTTCACCATCTCGGTCAATATCGCTCCGGCAACCACATCCCCTTCTTTATGGTCTCTTCTTACACCCTGGACAACCTTGCTATTGGCTATCATGAAGTTAAGCCTGGTCTTAGGATCGTCCTTTCTCTGTTCGTAATGCTCTTTTACCATTGCCACGTTCGAGTCGGATTCTGTAATAGCCAGAGCTATCGAATAGTTATCCTTTACGTCCAGATCTCTCATGGCGTCAGCGGCCTTCTCAAATGCGTTCTCGCCTCTAGCCACGACCACGGCGTTCAACAGGCGCCTTGCAACGAGGTCACTGTATCTATTCTCTATATGTGCCTTCTCGAGGTCGCTGCCGACGATCACGCAGTACCTGACAGGCGAGTTCTCGCCCGCAACTTCTTTGATCGCGTCTACAATGAAATCTGCGTCGTAGCCGCCGCCCCTGGCGTCGATACCGATACCAATATTATTGGTGAATATACCGGCCTGCTTCAGGAGCTGGGCTATACCGTCGGCTATCTGCAGCGTCGTAAGGTTCTTCTGGGCCCTGATGGCCTTTATACCGTCGAGCAGTTCTTTACTCATCTTATCCGATACCAGGAGGCTTCTGAAGGCTGCAGTATAGGCCTCGGACTCCTGTCTATCTTTGAATAACCCGGGTTCTTCAGCGTCTCTTCTCACGACCTTGTCAGGAACTTCCGCCTCTCTCTTCTCAGGCTCTTTGGCTTCAGCTTTCTTAGGCGCTACAGGAGGCAGCGCTTCGGACATTGTCATCGTTTCTTTAAAGAGACCATCCGCGCCTCTTGTGAACGTGTAAGTTATATCTAGGACTGGCTGTGCAGCCGCCGCAGGAGCTGCAGCCATGAGCATCATCGCAGGTGTAGTTCTGGGTAATACCGTCATGATCGCCTGCTGGCCCTGTATGATGAGCAATTCTTTGACAGCGCCGAATACGCCTTCGTCGAGGTTCTTCTGGTCGGCGTTGAATTCTCTCGGATCTACGGCTACATGCGGATGCGTATGGCCGCGGAATATCACAACGTCATTCTTGTTGACAGACTCCGTACAGGCCATATATCTCAGCTTGCCGTCTTCGTCGAAGACTATCTCAGCTAACGAAGAGTACTTGATGGTGCCGTCGGGCAGGATAGCGAACGCAACTTCGTAAGGCAGCACGCCGTTGAACTTAAAGTCGCTGATAGCCTTCTCTACATATGATCTCAGCTTGCTGTCGCCAGCGTCGGCGGCCTGTTTCAGGGCGGCGTCGAGCAAGGATATGCCGTCTCTGTCAGCAGCGATATTATATATATTATCTTCGCCGATCTTTATCGTAACTTTCTGGCCCTTCTTCAATACGCCGTTATTTGCCATCCAGACCTTGTCCGCCACATCTTTGATGGCAGCAGCGGTCAATTCATTGGAAACGTCTATGCCTCTCTTCTTCATAGTTTCGGATATGTCCCTGGCCGTCTGAGCTCTCTCCATGCTCGCTTTAAGCGCTGTGGCCAGGACGTCCCTGATGTCATCTTTGAATCCCAAGGTCTTCAGCTCTTCCACGGTCGCCGCAATGATAGACTGCAGCTGTTCAGGCGATCTCGGAGCGCCCTTAATGACGCCCGGCACCGACAGATCACCGAGGTTGAGGAAGTCGAAGTTGGCAAGCCTGTCTCCGTCGACGGGCGTTTCATGGACATATCCCATATCGTCGAATATGGTCCTGGACGCAGGGTTACGCACATAACCGGCGTCAAGGGCTCTCAAGTTGATCAAATGATCGGCGACCTCTACCATGACCTTTATCGCCTGTCCCATCTCACCCGCTTTTACAAGCGCGTCGAGCCTGGACGATACCGTCTGTCCGCCCCTCGCCTGTATTATATATATCTCGCCGTTCGGCTCTTCTTTCCATGTATACTTCATAACGTCGCCGCTCTCGACGAGCCTGTTGATGACGCTTCCTTTGATGTCTGCAGCGATAAGCTTAGCCTTCACCTCATCGCGCCTGGGCGCTTCGACCTTCTTGAGTACGAGGCTGATCGGAGCTCCGCTGACCGTGCGTACCGCGCAATGTATACCCGCCCAATCCTCTTCGCCGAGTACTACATTGACAGGCACACCGGCCGGCATCAGGTCGGCTTCGCTGAATCCCATTCCGATGAGCGCGTCTACTGCGAGCTTGTTCACCTGTTCCTGTGTCAATTCATTATGCGCCCATGTCATCTGTACAGGAGCCATCACACGGATGATCTGGCTATTGGTCCTGGCAGCCGTCTTGATATCCGCTATGGTAGGCATGATCTCGGCATCTCTCGCGGCTGCTGCAGCTTCCCTGGCTTTGGCTGTAGCTATATCTACTATGGCCTTGAACGAATCGTTATCCGGCATTCCGGAGAGGTTCGCGCCTTCCTTTATAGCATCTCTCACTATAGCGATGGCCTCTATCCTGGCCGCAGCTCTTATCACTCCGACGGAGGTTGCCTTAGAAACTATGGCTCTCAGCTGTGAAGCTGCAGGCTGATATGCGACCCCGACTTCTCTGAACCCGGCGCGTACGCTTGCGGCAACATCTTTAATATCGTTCGTGGACGGTATGTTCCCGGCACCCTTTGCAGCGGCTATATTCGCAGCCGCAGCGACCACTATATCTATAGTTTCGTTATCAGGCGCTTCGGTCAATCCAAGCCCTTCAGCCACGATATCCCTTACCATGACACCGGCTTCCGTCTTCGCGGCGTTAACAAGCGCATCTTTGAATTTCAGTCCGGCGTCTGCCTTCAGCATACCGGCGGCGCGCGCCGCTATAGAAGTGAAACGCGGAGCCGTCATCTCGTATATTATATCTTTCTCTATGAACCCGGCACCTATTGCTCCGGCGACTTCCTTAATATCGTCGGTCGTGGGCGCCTGATCGGCCTTGCCGCCGTTGCGTATGATATTCTCTTTTGCCGCGGCGACTACGGCGGAAGCGACTTCATCATCGGTATCCGACCTCACGCCGAACTTCATGAGTTCGTTCTTTATCGTCGCATTTATTAGCGAGACGGCCGCGAGTTTTGCCGTAGCTATTATCGCATCTTTAAGATCCATACTCTTATCGGACTGCGTCAAAGCTGCCGCCCTGGCTATTATGAACTGGAACTGCTGCGGTATAAGCGTATGTTTGAGGCCAGCGTTCGCGAATCCCGTATCTATATCAGCGCACTGCGTAACGATCGTTCCGGCCTTTTCAAGCTGCTTCACCGTTACGGCCTTTTCAGCATCAGGCAGTACGCTGTTATCAACGTCGGCGTTCGTAATGCCGGCGGCGAAGTTCCTTAAGCTGAATAGCTGAGTATCTGATACTCTTGATATCAATATGACGGCCGCCTGCTTCTCCTGGTCGGTCATCGGCTTATCGTAAGCGCCTAATTCCGCCGTCTGCTTCTCCGTCAGAGGCACCTGTATTTCCTGCAGTAGAGCCGACGGCAACCTTAATATCTGGGACGCATTCAAGGTCGGGAACGCTTTGGTTATCGCCACGTCATTCTTCTGTCCAAGCCACGTTCCGAATATGTTATTTACGATCTTGCCTGCCTCGTCTCTCGAGAATATGGCGTCCGCGTTCTGAATAAGAGCCATCTTGCCTCCGATACCGAGGTGATGGTATATGCCTGTACCGTCCCTGCTGACGAAGACTTCTTTCGCTTCGCTGGCGGTAAGAACATTCGCCTTTACGAGTGCGGGTATGGCCGATATGATGTTGGCGGTGTCGTTCTGCGACAATAGAGTGCTATTCTGGATATCCGGGGCCGTCAGCACCGCCAATAAGGCTTTGATGATCTGCGCGCCCGAATTCATGCTGAATACATCAGGACGCTGGTATGTGGAGCTTGCCGGTATCATTGCGAGTATGCCAACTCCTCTAGCTATGCTGTTAGCCTGATGCAGGGTGAGACGGTCTGTCTCTACCAGCGAAACTACTGCCTCGCGCAGCGGCTGGACGATAGAAATATCATTTCTTACATGATCTATAAAGCTGGTCTTCAATTCAACGACCTCGCCAGTAATGAGGTCTGCATATCCCGTGACTTCATCATTCTGCATGACCGGCGCGGTTATGGTGCCGTTCATATTCTGTATCGAAAGCATGTTAAGCTGGCCCTTTACCGATGCGGGCAGGCTTGCAATAACAGCCGCGATCCTGCCGAAGTTCACTACAGCGAGACCCTGCGCCTGATCTTCAGGCGTATTGATCGAGAGAAGCTGCTTGCATATAACAGCCGTGGTCGTTCCAAATTTCGCGGCTTCCGTCTCCAGCTTAAGGGCAGGCAGACGTGCATCTTCCGTAAGGTGCCTTATGGCTGATGCGGCGCCGAGATTAAGAGCGGCTTCGGCTATAGCGATGTCGTCGGTAGCGGACTGGGCGAGACTCGCCATTATATCGAGCGACATGTCGCCCTTTACCATGCCGATATTCACTCTATCTACCCTTGCCAGCAACGTATCCGCGATCCTCTGCATAGAGGTGACCGTCCTTGTATCAAGCCTGAACTGCGACAGTATCTCAGTTTTCGAAGTGCCATAATCGCTCTCTGCCTTTTCCACATCCGCCCACGTGATCTGAGGCAGCTGTGCAAGCTGTGCCGCTGCCAGATCCGCTCTTACCATGGCCACTGCCATATTTATATTCGCCGGATTCTTAGCAACAGCGGACGAAAGCATCCTGAATCCTACCATCTCTTTCATGCTATCGGGTATCGCAGCATACACTCGAGCCATATTTTTGGCGACAGGCGCATCTGCAAGCCGCTCTAATACCGCACCAAGCTCTATCGCAGATCCGAGCTTCGCATTTTTCTGGTCTATGACAGCCTTTATATCGCTTATCTTGGTATCTATACCTGTCTGGTTATTTTCACCTATCATCTTCATCACATCGTCCATTGCAAGGTCTGCCGATCCGGATAGCGAGGCGTCTTTCCAGAGAGCCGCAGCGGCAGTCCTGTCACGGTTCGACAACAATCTCCGGATACCTATCGTGGCAAACATGGAGACTACGCCCAGGCCAACAGCAGCAAATGTCGTCATGGCCGTACCCGCACCGAGCGCGGTCAATATTTCGTTCAGTTTCGCATTACCAATTATGGTGCCGGTACTAATAGCAGTGAATATAGGATGCGTCATAAGTCCGGTCGTCCCGGCGCCGATCTTCTTGAGGGCCGAGCCTTCTTCACCGGCTGCCTGCTCCGTTAATTTTCCTGTGAGAGACTTGAGGAGCGGCATATAGAGCGATACCACTATGCCGGCCGCACTCAATGTCCCGAGGGTGACACCTATATACGGAGCAGCAACGGCTATAGCTACTCCGGCGGTAAGAGGTACGATGGCTTTAGCGATCGACCTTGTATAGTACCAATCTCTGGCCATGAAATTCTGTAAACGCATCATGATGGATGCCCTGATAGAAGGAGCCTTGCCTTCAAGCGCTTTCGCTACATCGCCGCTTATGAGGCCTGCCTCTGCCAGCTTCTGAGGCGTAAGGCCTGTCAAAGCCCCCAGTTTCTGGCCGAGTTCCAATTTCTGCATGAACTTGTATTCGTGACTGTCTTTCGTGATCGTCCCTTGAGCTGCAAGCGTATCGGCAAGGCGTGTAGGCATATGGCCTTCCGGACCTGACCCTATGAAGACCGCTATCGCTTCAGCAGGCTTATCTGTGGCTGCTGCTTTTACGATCTCCGTAACGGTGACGCGGTCAGCGCCTTTGCCGGCCTTATTCACTTCTGTAATGGCTTCCTGCAGCTTCTCAGGCGATACTGCCGCATTCTCCACGAGAGCAATGACCGCACTCTCACTTACTCCGAGCGACCGAGCTAATTCACGGATCTTAGTGATCGTAACGTTCTCGCTCCTGAGAACTCTGTTCTCGGAGAGTTTGACAATAGTAGCTGTAATGAGTTTCTCTATAATACCGCCAAAGACCTGCGCCTTTCCCGCATTTTCCAGGCTGTTCTTGCTATAGTCCGCTGCGGCTTGACGTGATGATACTATTTTATTTATCGAAGGCGGTAAGTTATCCCGGACAGAACTTACGTTCGGATCGGAGGAATTAGGCGATTTGATATAATCCATCACATTGTCCAGCGAAAGCGTTACATCGGACCTTATCTTAGCGCTGGCCTTCAGCTCCTGCATCGCAGAAGAAAGATTGATCAGCCTGTTAGCCTCGCGTATACCAACACGCGGAGTGGATGCTACAAGCAGGCCTTTCATGACCTCATTATCATTGCCGGCGATCATACGCAGCTGATCCAGGGTAGGCATATTGCCCGTGGCGGCCACAAAGTTCATCATATCCTGCACAGCGATCATCGTCCTGCCTATCTTGTTCCGCTTATCGGCATCAAGTCCGGCTGACGGAGAATAGCTCTCTGCCATACATCCAAGCACGAACTGCGACCACTCGATCGTCGCCTTTCCGAGACCTGCGCCTGAACTGCGCCCGATATCATAATTCTGCATCTTCGCCACGATATCCTGCACGGCTGAGGTTGATTTCGGAGCGATCTCGGCAATAGCTCCCTGCATCCTCTTGACAGGCTCAGCGCCTCTGCCCGTTCCGAAATTAACAGTTTCGGTCTCCATCATAGCTCTCGGGAAGAAGGCCTCAGCCTCTTTTATGATGCCGAGCACGGAGAGTTTGGCAAACGCTTTATCAACTTGCACGCCTTTTTTCAACGACCAGGCACCGTCTTTCGGGGTAAGTTTATCTCCCTCGAATTTCAGGACTACTCTATCTCCTGAGAAGAAAGTCTTGTCGAGGCGCATTACGGATCTCAGGAATTCCCTATTCTGTTTTCCAAGAGAGCTGACATCGCCTTTAACCATGTTCCTAAAGTCTGACAGCTGCCGCGTGATATCACTTTCTATCGCATTTTTGAGCGTCGGCAGTTCTTCTACCTTAGCGCTCATAAGCATATCGCTCACTTTAGAGCTGGACTGGAACTTGGTCCTTAACGTATCCACGAACGTTCTCTCTTCGCCTGTCATAGCCCTCTCGCTCATAGTGCGGAACCTGTCTATTATGGCTTCATGCATGCTGTCCGACACGCTCTTTACAAGCGATACCTTGAGGACCTCGATTTCATTGCGGAATACGTTATTCTCAAAATCCTGTATGGTCATCTTCGATACATCCTTACCTGAAGTCTCGTCGACCATCCATATCTCTTTCTTATGATATCCGAACTTCGCATTATCGCCTTCGATACCGCCTATACCCCTATCGCGTCCTACGGTCTGCTCTACCAGGGACTTGAGAGAGGTCTTGTCGAACATGCCTATATACTCAACTGAATTATTGAGATACTCGCTGTAAGAGTCATAATGATCTCCCAGGGCTATCTTACGCTGCGCGGCTTCTTCCTTAAGCGTGGCAAATCTGTGAGGCGCAAATATAGTACGGTCCCCTCCGAAGGCTTCGAGCAGTTTTGTCGCATGCACCTTGACGGATTCTTTGATATATACGCCTCTTTCAAGGTTCAAGCCCGTAACGCCCGTCCTGTCGAGGAGAATGATACCCTTATAGCTGCCGCCGTTGATATCGGCTATACGCATAGCATCATGCAAAACCTCGTTGAATTCCACATCTCCGGCTTTCTCTTTTTCTATCTTCAGGGTCAATCTCTCCTTGCCGTCCCTGTAGAAGGTCATCTCATTCCCTGTCTGCACCCAAACATCCAGGCCTTTAACGCTCGCCGAATTCACAACGGCTTCAACGAGCACTTGCCTGTCAATATTTGCCTCTTGTCCGAATACCAGCAGCTTGTTGACAGCACTGAGCTTTTGTTCGACAAGCCGCTGCCATGTTCCCTTGAATATGGTACCGTATGTAAGTTCGTTCATCCTGCCTTGAGACAGTCGTCCGAACTCTTTCGGCCCGGTGCCCTTCATGTTCATTATGCCTTGAAGCGTTCCATACCAGGTCAGCAGGTTCGTAGTACCTGTCATAAGGGTGCGGACCGTGAATTCTTTAAGTACCGAGAGATCCGTAACTCTCTTGGAATCGGGATTCGTCTCTACTTTATTCAGATAGAACTCCGCGCTCTTGTCGAATTTCCCTTCGAACATCCTCGCCATCAGGTCGCGCGCGCCCGCCTTATTCCATTCGCTCCATCTCATATTCGGAGCAGGCATATCGTTCTGCACGGGCACCACCCTGTCCGAATCCTTGAGATACGAATACGAATAGCCCTCTTTACCGCCCTGAACTATATTGAGCGCGTCCGAGAACCCGTTCAAAGCCGAGTTGATGACATCCCTGCTCGACCTGAAGCTGTCTACGCTCCTGAACCTCTGCACACTCTCGACGCCGTTCTGTTTGGCCCAATTGAAGAATTCTTTGTAGAATGTTCCGTTGAACTTATAGATGGTGCCGGTGGTATTCTGGGCCATCATATACTTAGACCTGAAATCCTGGCCTTTAAAGAATTCTCTTTGTGTCAGGTTTGGCGCATTCTTGAGCTCTGCTTTATATAACTGTTCAAGGAATCTATGCACGGTCTCAAGCGCCTTTACTTGATCGGCCTTAAGATGCTTACCATCTCCTCCTACTATCAGGTCGGCGGAAACAGGCAGAACGTGTGCTTCGTCGTAGAGAGCCCATGATTTATCCGTCACCCTGTTCATTATCGCTTGAGCGAGCCTGTTATTTACTCCGCCCTCCGCCTCCATCTTAAGAGACTTAAGGGTATTTATATCGGTGAAGATGACGTCGAATTTTGAATCGTTAAGGGTCTTGAGCATGGCTGCGCGCGCTTCGGTAGATGTAGGTATCGCCTCAGGCGTAACTTTTACGGCGGTTATGGTCAATACCTCTTTGCCCGTCTTCGCATCTACGAATGTTATGGTACGCTCTTCAATACCGGTAGCGATCTCTATAGGTTTAGAAACCGTGCCGCCGGATCCGTCAAATGCCTTTACAAACTCCTGCCATGCCTGACCCAGGCGGAATTCGTTGATCGAGATATTACTCATGATCTTGAACGTTTCGGAATAGAATATCCGCACCATCACTGTGAGCAACGGGCTTATTGCGGATGTCTTACCCATACCGGTCAACATCTCAAAAATACCGTCGGGCCTGGTGAGCATATCTATGAGAGTCTTTATCTGTGATTCGTTTGCGGCGAATTTTTTATTGCCTCTGAATACGTCAAGAACGAGGTTCGCTTTATCTATCTTTGTCTGCCAATTTGCCCTGGCCGTGGCGTCGCCTGCATAAGCGCTGGCGCTGAGTTTGATACGATATTCACCGCTATTATTCCTAAAGGCTTCTATGCCTTGTTTTCCCACCTGATCTACGACCTGCCTAAAAGAGGTCAACCTCTGCTCAGCCTGATTTATCTTGCCTTCGGACTGTATCCATAGCCTGAGAGCAAGCTGTGCCGGAGTAAGCCTGTCATTCTTCTTGTACCTGTCGATAAGAGCTGTGGCCATTGAGGACATGGATTCTATGGCCCTGACAACTAAGCTGGTCTTTGCGTGCTCAGCTTTCATCAAGTTCACGACCATATCTTTGAATTTACCAAAATCTGACCTGGTACCGTCAGCTTTGATCTCGGAAGCCACCTGCCGCTGGAGACCTTTCGGCATCCTTACATTAAGATCGGAATAGATCGTCGCCTGGTCGAATGCTATCCTTGTATTGGTAACATCAGGGCTCTCGTTCGCCGGCGCCCTTGCTCTATGGTCCGCCGCAATAGCTACGGAGCGCTCCTTTGCGTAATTTGCGGTCGAGGCCTTATCTCCGTGCACTGCCCTTACGAGAACCACTTCCAGCAGTGATGTTTCGCCTATCATTACATCGCTCTTTGTATCGACTGCCCCGGTACTCGTCTTGGCCTGCGCATTAAACAGGCTTCTTATGGATTCCGCTGAGAGCCTCTGTTTTCCCATGGCCATCTGCTGGATAGCTACCTTCTGCCATGTCGGGTCACTGAACCTGGTCGGGGACTTTACGAATGCCGCTATCACATCTACTGTGCTACGGTTGTTCACCCAGCGCGCAAGTACAGACTCTTTAAGAGTGTCGGAGAGACGAACATTCTTACCGGATATAGATACTTCTGAGGCGCGTATAAGCTGGTCGCTCTCTACCATACTGTTCAGGTCGGACCTCTTCATCGTAGTGGCTATGGTCCTGTCGTTATGCACGCCTATGCCATCGGTCGCGGTGATCTTTATCTTGCTGCCGTCAATCTCGACCTGTAGGTCATTATTTTTTATATTTTCGGCTATACCTACCGCTGTCCTCAAGTCTCCGGCAGGATTGAGAGCCTTATAGATCATATCTGTGGCAACACCCTTGAAGCTACCCGCCGTGAAATCGACTCCGGCGAACGCTTTTGCGCTGCATATCTCGCTGCCTTTAAGAACCGCGTCGGCGGCGCTTTCGTTGACACGGTAAGCGCCCTTAAGCATCATCGTCTCTACGACTTTCCGCTGGGCGAATGCTACCGCCACTTCTTTGATAGACGACGTGAGCTCCTTCACATAAGCGCCTTTGGGCCTGCCGGTAGAACCAAGCGCAGCGTCGGACACTCCCATCACGCGGGCTACATCTTCGGATGTGCGCAGTTCTGTCAATGAGGCTCTTATATCGGTAAGGCTCTTACCCTGTTCTTTTGCTATTTCCTGTATCAGTTCCCTGTCTGTAGCAGCAGCCTTGCCCGGGACGAGCGCCATCGCGAAATTGGAGGCCGCTACGTTGAGCACCTGTTTGGCAATAGCACTATCCTTCGGGAGCGATATCCATCCGCGATCGGCGGCATATTGAAGCATAGAACCCACCCTAGGAGTAACGTATTCATTCACCAGGTCGAACAGTATCAGCGTATCTATCGTATTGATCGGATTACTGAATATCTGGAAGAGGCTCCCTATGATCGATCCTGTAGCTTGCGGGCCGCCTCTCATCTCTATCCACTTTAGCGCATTCAATATGTTCGGCATTTTATTAGTGACCCAGCTGGATCTATTAAGCATGTTTCCTAGGAGATCAGCGCTGCCCCTGACCGGACCTTTGGTAATAGCTTCGAATATCGCATTAAGTCCTTTGCCGAGGAATCCTGTTGAACCCGCGAAGAGATTAGACGGTAACTGCAACGCGTGCAGGAACGGACCGCCGACTATGCCTCCAGTCAGCGTATCGATCAAAGCCTTGCCGTAATAAAGGTTATTCTTATCTTTATACGCACTGACCACTGACCATATAGATTTTCCTTGTAATATGCTATCTGCGATGGTATCAGCAGACTGTCCATCTCCTCCGGAGCTAGAACTGGTCTCAGAACCTTCTTTGATAAGGACTGCGACAGCTTCTCCTCCACCGGCTTTCGCCTGATCATCAAGCAGGACGTTTATCAAGAATGTAGCGGCAGCGATCTTAAAGCTATTGGCAAAACCAATATGCCAGAAGGAATACGGGTTAAGAGGATTGATCATGGTGTTTACGAACGTTATAGCGCTCCCCGCAATGCCGAATGCGGCGAAGAATAACGGGCCTGTCGCCATCGAATGGAGAAGATTTACGCCTATGACGGACAGCTTGGAGGCGAATCTTCCTGCAATGCTCGACATGAACTTAGCCCAGAGAGGATGCGCAGCTGTGAGTTTGGCTGCATAGTTCCCTAAGACCCTGCCGAGCCCGGTCGCATTGATGTCCGTGAATTTTTTAATTATGCTGCCGGTATAAGTCTCGAACATCCTGCCGCCGCCTATTCCGAGGCCGCGGAGAGCAAAATCGAGTCCTTTGAGAGCTACGCCGGCTACAAATCCAAGGGCGAACGCTTCGGTCACCGACCTCTCGCCTCTTCCAAATAATATCCCCACCGTCGCCAGGAAGCCGCGGGCGAGTCCAAAGAACCAGCCGTTAGGTTGTTCCTTCATATATTTTTCGGCTACCGCATAAACTCCCGTATCATTGAGGAGCCTGCCCGTCTCGTTCATCATGGCAAAAGTTATGCCCGTACTTATACCTGCCCTGGCGAATGACATTACGGCCGATTCGCCGAACATCGCCATGCGGCCGACCATAAGCTTCTTGAAGAGCAGCAACGCTACGATAATGGCAACGAACTTGACTACGGCCGTTACGACAGGATGCTTCGCGAACCAGCTGTCTTTGTGCATCTCAAATCCGGGTACAAAGGATAGGCAGATCGAGAAGAAGTTCGCTACCTCGAATATGGCTTTGTAGAACGTCGAATCTATCGACTTTTGCGCGAGCCAATTCATGGCCGCGTGGCCTCCGGTGTATTGATAACCCCATGATGTATTGTCATTCTTGCCGGCATGGCCGTTGGAAGTCGCATATTGTACGGCTGTAAGCGCTACGCCTATGGCGGCTCCTATGAGGCCGCCTATGACTGCTCCTACAAGGGCTCCGACGCCGAAGAACCATACGCCTATCGCCGCGCCTGCAGCAGCTCCACCTAAAGCGCACACGCCGACATTGCCTTCAGCCCCGGCCATCGACATACCCTTCTCTATCAATTTAGTTTCTATGTAACTTGATACCTTATTCCATATAGCTCCGACTATCGCGCCGACCACCAGCCCTATTATGAATCCGACAGGCCCGAATGCCATACCTATAGTAGCGCCGAACGCAGCACCACTGCCCGCGGAAGAGAGCATGGACTTCTCTTTCTTGAATAGCTCTGCGCGTATATCCAGGCGCGCTTCACCTGCAAAATCTTTTATCAGCTTGCCGCTGCCGTTCATGGAACGGTTTATATCGGCGTCGTAATAGAGCTTGCCTTCGCTGTTCCATGTGGAAGTACCGCGTTCGATATAATTGCCGTCATCGGCCAGGTCCTTCGTATATGAATCGTGCGTTACGACCCTCTTGCCGCTGTCGGGCAGGTTCATTTCTGTGGTCACTTCGTTACGGCTCGAGTAGGCTATCTCTTTACCGTTCTTATCCGTAACCTTGTAGCCGGAGGTCGACCAAGAGGTCAACGATCCGCTCTCGTTATCTCTGACCGTATCTGCCATAGCGAATATCGTAGTAGTAAAGCCGTTCGCGTCTTTGCGGGCTATGCTATAGCTGTTGTGTTTCGCATCCTCATAGAACATGCTGACATTTATAGTATCGGCGGTATTGGTACCCGACATGGTGAGCATATTGCCTCTTGACGAAGATGCTACGCTGAGCCCGTTGTACAGGGCAAGCAACTGGTTATCTGAATAACCGCGGTTGAGGAGCGCGGAGACGTTGTATCCGTCAACGCGTTTCAGGCCGATCTTCTCGTCAACTGTGACACCGTCTTTCTCGGTAACCTGGACCATCTTGCCGCTTTCGTCCATCCTGTACTCGCCCTGCTTGTAATGCACTTTTCTGGTCGCATTCACCATACCGACCACGCGGTCACAAGCAGTGCCGTCGATCATCGCGGCGTCCGGCACCACTATCATGTTATAATATCCGTCGGGGTTGTTATACAGCCGGTATGCGATATTCGTGACTTCGTTCCTGTCCTGATCCGAACCATGTTTTGTGACTTCGCCGTTAGCCGATATCTCTTCCGAGAAGAGGTTCTTTATATCGTAGTTTGCCAGTTTCTCGGTCTCTGTATTGAATCTTTCCTGTCCTTCTTTTATCGATTCATCAGACCCGTCCCCGTCCAGCATAAGCTGCGGCAGCAACCCTCCGTTGATCATGAAGTTCGGTGACTGCCAGCCGAATATTATCGCTTCGCCGCCGCTCTTGTTCTTCATCACTACAGCGCGCAGGATCCATATGACCCCTTTGAGCGTCGTTACGATCGTGTTATCGGCGCCCGTCAGGTAATCTATGGCATAGCCGAAACGCTTGTAGTCATCGTCGCTGACCTTTCCGGGAGTTACCGCATAGTAGGTGCCTCCATAATCTTCGCCTTCAGCGCGCGCGAACGATACGTCGATGCCTTTGATCCTGCCGGCGGCTGAGTCGCTGCCAGTCATCGCCATGGCCCTCTTGAGCCGCGACACAGCGTTCTCACGCCTCAGATCGAACAGCTTGGTCGCAAGCGGCGTTATACCGAATCCGATCGTGCCGGTCAGCGACTTCTTCTTGAGGCTGACCATGCCGAATACCGCGGAGATACCGCCGAAGACTCCTGTTATCGCCTTGACCATGTGCTCGCCGATATCTTCGGCCTTAACGCCCATCGCCATCGCGATATCTTTTTCATTCCTGTCTACAGCGTCGTAGATCTTTCTGGCATTCGCCCTGCTCAATCCGCCGACGTCATATACGCGGTTCATGAAATAGCCTTCGCGGTCGTCCCGTGAATATATCAGGCGTTTCCATCCGCTCTTTTCCTGGTCATAGAATTTAGCGAACCTGGTCAAGGTGGCGATCTTATAGTCATCCCATGAACGTATTTCGAACGGCAGGCTTGAATACTCCTGGCGCTCTCTCATGTTGCGGACGGTGAGATCGGCTTCGACATATTCGCCGTTGATGCCGCGCGCGCCCTGCCTGTCGGTAAAGAGCGATATCGTGCCGTCGTTTTCCTCATCCACATATTTGGAGTACACATACGCGCCTGAATAGATGTCGCTGATAACGTTGAGGTCATAGGCACCTTTCCCGGCCCCGAACGTCTTCGTCGCAAGTATTTCGCCTTTTTTGTTTCGGATATACTGCTCCGTAATGCCTGAAGTAAGGTCTGAAACTTCATACGGCAGGTCGCGTTCGAAGCTCGCGTAATCAAGGAAGGCTTCATTCACGGTAGTAGCAAGGCCGTTCTTACCCTTCGCTACATGCGTGCCCAGCGTCTTCATATAGTTCAATCCCGCTCTCTCGAGCACATTGTAGGTCTTATCATTGGTGAACTTAAGAGTATCGGGCGTATAGTACTCGGCGAATTGGTGCATCGCGTAAATATGCAGGTTACGCCTGCCGTCGGCCTTTCCGGAAATAGTGTCGCTCCAGCTTGAGCCGGGTAAGCCCTCTTCTATATAGTCGCGCGCCGTCTTGACCGCGGTCGCAAAGAACTCTGTCTGAACATTGACGAGATGGAACATATCGTTCCAGAGCTTCGTCGTTGTAACTTCCTGGCCCGCCAGAGACGATCTGACAAGCTGGCTCTTGGCTCCGGAGTCTTTACGGTACGATACCAGGTCATCCAGGTCTTTAGAGAGAGTGTTCTGTGCCGCATAAACTGCGTCGGAGAACACCTTGAGCGGCGTAGAAAGTGTCGTGATAAGGTCTAGCTTGTCGTAATCGATATTGTCGGTTTCAAGGACATCGCCTCTATAGGATGTGCTGATCGGGGTACCGTCATCCTCATCCAGGAGCTGATAGTTCGTGACCTCGGGTATCTTGGACCTGATCGCGCTCGAAAGGGTGTCGACCGCCGCCTTGACCGTCGCGTTATACTTGGCGACCACTTTCCCGGAACCGGCCGCTACATCCGGCTTTTCGGTAAGCGTTTCCGATACTGTAGTGTCGCCGTGCAGGAAGTACTTATCCCCAAGTTCTCCCTTTACCTTCTTGTCATAGGTGCCTTTATAGTCGCGGTAACGGTTCTGTCCCACAACGGTCAGGCCGTAAAGCTCGCTCGTCGCCGCATTTACCTTAGTCTGTTCGTTGCCATACTCTTTATACTGGTATGATCCGACATCGACGCCAAGCGAGGCGGATATGATCTTCTGCGCATCAAGCTCAAGATCCGTATCTTTGGTATTGAAGGCGGTTTCCGTAAGGGCATTTATGATCTGGTAGCCCATATAAGCGTTCCTGAGCTTCTCATCGTTCGAGTAGGCGTAATTATCCATATGATACTTATAGCCGTTGATCGCCCACCAGTTCCTGTACGTCTCACCCTTCTTGGTCTCATATGTAAGCCCGGCCTTATCCGTGAATGCGGTAAGGTGCTGGATGATCGCTTCCATGGCGTTTGAATAGTCGTAGAAATACTCATCGAGCCTGTTCTGCCTGACTATCTCGGCGTTCATCTGGGTCACATAATACTGGTTATAGTAGATCCACCTGGAGTGCATTCCTTTGCCGAGGCCTTCCATGAACTGCGATATCTTCTCGAAGACAACCTCTCCGAGGTCCTGGGCAAGCGTATCGACAGCGTCGACTCCGGGAGTGGCGGTGCGCCTGAACTCGACATACTCATTGCCTGCCGGCACCCAGCTGTAGAGCGAGAAGAAGTTCTTTATCTTTGTCTGGCTAGAGCCCATCTGGTCTACGAAGTAGGTGAGTTTCTCGCGGTAGTCTTTAAGTTCCTGCTCGGCGGCATCTTTATATTCGTTCCATACCTTGACTTCATCATCGCTGAATTTTTCGAGGAACGTACCGACCGCGGATTTATGGGCCGTAAGCACTGCTGTGATGCTCGCTTCCGTATTATTCATGTACTTACGGTCGAATATGACGCCGTCGTAACGCTCTATCATGAGATCGAACACGGAATCGTATTGCTGTGTCAACTGGGTAAGCTTTTCACCCTTAACGAAGGCGCGCTTCTCTTCCTCGCTCATATAGTTAGTGATATCTTTCAGGATACCGTAGAGACGGTTCCTCGCGTCAGGATCATCTTTTACGGACGCGAGCTCTGAAATATCGAACTGCTGTGTAGCGCCGAGCAGGTAAAGTTCGATGGCTTCGCGGTGCGCCTGCCTGCGGTACTTGATATCGAGTATGTTGGCCTCATACTCTTCTTCCGATACGATACCAGATAGATAGCTCTGGGCGTTCTCGACGAGCCTCTGGGCGTAGAGCGTTTCGATATCCGCGTATAGCTGTGCAAGGCGGGCGCCGCCCATACCTACCTTAGCCGCGTATTTTCTATATACCTGCTCTTCCTCAAAATCAAATGTATCCCTCTCCGTCTCTTCGGCCACGCCGTAGTTTTCGTTCATATATTTACTGTCGAAGAGCTTGCCTACAAAAGTGGTAACCTCGCCCTGGATCTTATCCTCTCCTTCTTTAAGGAGGTTGGCTGCTAGAGGACCGCTGACTTTATATTTATCGTAGATAGGCGTACCGGCCGACTCGCCGTGTTTCACGTACACGTTCAACGTAATGCCGTCGTCAGCGACATCTACCCTGTAAGTATTTATACCGTCCGATATCTCTCTAGAGATGACGTGGGCTTCGTCCTCCGGTACCGTCGAATATTCGTTCGAAAGCTTCGCGAGGTCGTAATATTTCTTGAGCACATAGTGTACCGGGTTGCCGTTTATGTCTTTGACAAGGCTGCCGGAACCTTCGACACTGGTTAGCGTAACGACCTCTGTCTTCATTACCCATTCGGTCTTGTCGGTAAATGAGAGCACCTCCGCCTTAGCCTTGCGATAGGCATTCTGGTCGAATTCCGTGAACAGGTTGTTGCACTTGGAGACCTCTGCCTCATTCTCCATGCGCGCATTTTCCTTAGCCAGCTGCGCGGTAAGTTTAGCCGCTTCCTTTATGGTCTCGGGCAGTGAATAGGTCGGGTCCTTCCTCTGGTTCGTATCTCCATACTTATTGAGTTTACTCAATACCGCCGCTTTCCAGGCCGCCAGGCTCTCGTAATCATAGACCCTCTCTCCGCCCGCAGTCGTATGGTACGGCATATCTATGAACGGCGTCCTTGGCGGATCTGCAGTATAATCCTCTTCACGCCTCAGCTTCTCGGTCTCGGTCAGCGTATATGTAGGTGTGTAGCTTGTGATCTCGTTCATAAGGCTCGTGACCATATTGGCTATATCGGCGTCTTTACGCAAGTCTTGGAGTTTCTGTATAGCGCCTTGCGCCAGCTTGACGTACTGATACATGGCGTAGGCCGCCAGATGAGCCTTCTGCTGGCCGTAATCCGTGTAGAACGCCAGGGTGCTTGAAGAATCGATGTAATCCTGCCATTCCAGGTTCTCACCTTCCCATACTTTCACATTGTCCCTTGAATCGAAGGCCTTAAGAGCCTGCTCTAGGACTTCCATCTGCGAACTGTATTCGAGGAGATGCTCAAGTTCCGGCTTCTCATAGAACTGCTCGCCGGTATTGGCCTCAAGGAGAGATTCAAGCACATCGAGCACATCCATGGTGAGCCTGTCTACCAGGGTCGCCTCTATCCTCTCCGCTCCGGTAAGAGAGCTCACCGTCTCACGGCCTCCCTTTTCCCAGAAGTCGGCTATATAATCAGAGAGATATGTATTCTTAGTAGTGCCTGTAGGATAGACGATGATATCCGGAACCGCGTATTCAAAATCGAAGACGCCGTCGAGAGCGAGTTCTTTGAGCCTTACGCTGTCGGCGAGATCGGCCCGCGCGTCTCTCAACGCCCACATCGTCTTATCTATCTCCCACTCGTAATAGTCCATGCTGCCGGGGATATATCCGCCCTCGCCTATTATCATATCCGCGGTCATCCTGCCCTTAGACACTAGCCACTTCTTCAGCTGGGCTTTAGCTTCGGCAACACGGGCAGACTCGACCGGATCGGGTGTAGGATCGACCGCTTCGTACGCGTACGAACCCGGTATCCACGAAGGCGTAGTCACGGTATCCTTCAGGTAGCTCTCAAGGCGCAGCCTCAAAGACATCGTGGTGCATGCTTCGCGCAGTTTGGCGGTATACGCCGCGATATCCGCGAGTCCGGCAGTTGAAACTCCGTTCACAAGATCATAAAGTTCCTTATCCTGTTTGAGGGTCGGGCTGCCGGTAAGTTTTGTCTTGTATTCCGCAGGAGTATCTTCCTTCACCTTAGAATCGTCATAACCCGTGACCGATATCATACGGCTCTGAGCTGCGGATACGTTATTGGAGAACTCAAGGAACGATTCGGAGCGCTTCATCTCTATGACATACCTGTAAATGGCGCGCGCCCTTTCGAGGAAGCTCGTTATGTTAGATTTATTCGCGACATCCGTTGTTATGCCATACGCGCCCGGGATCACTTCGTCGTATACGTCCGCGGTAAAGATGCTGCGGATCTCCCTGGACTGGTTAGCGGCCGTAGCAGGTTCATAGATAAAGGTATCTATCGCCTTATTCTTCGTCTCTTCAAACTTGAAATACGCCTCATTGATGGTCCTGGCAGCAGACCCGATCATTCCCTGCGAGTAATCGGTAGTGCCATCGGGTTTTTCAGTGCCGATGATCTCTCTGATCCAATCGATGACTGCGGTGTCGCCTTCGTAATAACCTCTGATGGTGTCCATAACAGGATTGCCGTCGCCGTCGTATACCCTCACTCCGACCTTATCACGCTCCTGCATCTGGCCGCCTGTGAGCATGGTAGCCACGTCTCCGAGCAGCAGCGCTCCTGAACGCTCCTCTTCCGCCATCCACTTCATGAAGCCGTCAATAGTGAAGTCCTCTTGCTTTATGGTACCTGTCGATTCCCTGTAGATATCGACCCACTTACGTGTATATGGATTGCCGTTTTCGTCATAGTCGATACGCGGGATCTTCTCGCCGTCGCTATCGAGCACGAAGCTGCCGTCTGTATTCTTCTTGAATTGCAGAGGCTTGCCGTCAATGTCGACAAGCGCGTTGCCCTGGGCGTCGGTGAATATCTCCCTGTTCTGCAGATAATTCAGGTAATCGGCTACGTCCTCTACAAGGTTGTCGCCGACATAGTTCTTAATGTCGACCACCCACTTCTTGAATTCTTCGAGCGATATCAGGCTTGCATCAGCTGCCACATTGACATCGACGGTCCTGCGCTTGAGCCACCAAGTGAAGCGAGGATAGACGATCTCTGAGGACGCCTGGAAATCGGGCAGGTTATTGGTATCATTGTAGATGCCGACACCCGTCATAGCGCCCATGATACCGCCGCCAGTGGCGCACATGAGACCTAAGTAACGGAGGTTGATCTTTTCCCAGTTATAACCGATAGTATCGTCTGTCCTGTGGAGTTCGGGATAAACTGTGTTGAAGCCCCAATCGTAAGTGATGACCTTCTTGCCGCGTTCCGGTATTGCCAGCTTCTGGGCAAGCGCGCCTGTAGTGAGCTCTCTTACGGCAGTGGCCCATGCAGTTTCGCGTTCGTTACGCGCTTCCTCTATCGACTTATTCATATCCAGCATCGCCTGCTGGACCCTCTCCATCACCACTTCGAGAGGCGGAGCCGTACCGCCGTCAGTGGCTCCTTTCTGGAGGTTTATGACCTTGGTACCATCGTTATATTCAAGCTCTCCACCCTCTAACTCATAGTCGAGCATCTCCCGTTCCTGGAGGTACGTAAGCTCTTTGGACGATGTAGGAGCGCGTTTGAACTTCAATGTAATGCCGGCGGCTGGATCGTTGACGTAATTTTCTTTGTTGAGCCAAGGATTGTTCGCCGCTTCTTCTTCATTATAGAGCTTGACCAGATCGGCTACGCGGTCATTGAATTCTATCAGGTTAGAGATCACTCCGTTCTCATCGATGTGGTACTTGAGCGTCATGCCGGCATAAGCGGTGTCTTTTCCGCCCTTATTTATATAGACCATGTAGTCGCCGCTCGTCAGTTTCTGGGCAAAGAAGTCATAGTTGCCGAACTGTCCCGGCGTCATCGTCTGATCGATTCGCCTGCCATCGCTGTCGTACACCAGCTCGATACCGCCCGTTTCGGCGTTGACGGTCAATGCAAACAGGTCCGGCTCGTCAAGGTCTTCCGCTTTATATGCTATCTTAAGCGCCCACTCTCCGCTGTCGCTCTTTACCCACTTAGAGAAGACGCCCGCTTTTACGCTGCCGTCAGGATTGAGGTCGTCTTCCCTTACTTCAAATCTGGAGAATAGTTTTCCGTACTGATATTCAAGAGTATGCTGCATGTAATAGGCATTGAATTCCGTTTCGGTAATATGCTCTTTTTCGTATGAGCGCCATGTCTCTTTTATGTATTCAGGATTACCGTACTCGTCGACAAGGACATCTCCGGGGACAGCGCCGCCGTCGAGATCCGTAGTGGCCGTATCCGGATCACGCCTGTATTCATAGGTATGTATGGTCGCATTCCCGGCT
>JBAYFK010000003.1:0-23577 GCA_041667225.1 Candidatus Omnitrophota bacterium | reverse complement strand
TTCTTCTCCGGAGCCAACTATAGCAGAGCGTGGAAGTTCAGATCGGAATCGACCGCTGCCGCGTCCAAATGGATAGACCTGACCTACATGCCCAGCATGTACATACATTACGGCTATGCCATGTGTTATCCGGGATATGATGCGTCCCATCCGAATGCGGAGAAATATTTGTATTATATAAATTCCAACGAATCGTCTTATTCAGTACCCGCCTTCCGTTACGATATTAAGAATAACAGATGGGAGAAGATCAAGCCCTATCCGAAGCCGACATATTACGCCGGCCGGCGCATGTGCTACGTAGACGGCTATATCTATATGCTTAACGGTATACCCGTTCCTGATTATGATAATGGCGGCAACTATTCTTACTTCCTGTACAGATATCCCGTAGGCGCGACCCCGAGGGATGGTCAGTGGGAATTAGTAAAGGCGTACAGTTTTGGCACCACTACTAAACCGACAGGCGATTACCAGTATGGTCCTTCAATAGCGGGCGTAAAATCTGCGGATGGCCATACCTATATATATATGGCCAGGTGCAATGCGAGTTATTTTCCGGGACTTTATAAGTTAGATGCTTGCCCTGAACATGTTGCCGCTTCAAATTTTAATCTGACGGCCAATAACAATAGGCCGTCTTTATCAAGGATGTACGGCACGAACATTACGCTTCCGCCAGGCAGTGATTATATGTATATCACAACGGCCGCCTCATCTAACGTGTTCGAATATTGTATATCTACCGACACATGGAGGCAGCTAGCCGCAAACTCCTACTTCTCTCCCTACGATACGGCTTCAGGCGGTATGGTATATATGAAAGACCCGGGATATCCCGGGACCGGCAACCATTACCTGTACGCTTTCTATGGCATTTCCGATAACGGTGAAGGGCGCTATTCAAGATGGGCGCGATTCATAATACCTGCTCCCGGTCCCGACGGTGGACAAGGGACTTGGGAATTATTGGAAGCTTATGATGACAAGAACTTCATGCCTGTAACTGCAGCGATATTACCAAGCTCTGATCCTGACAGGGTAGGTTATGATCATGCCGGTATATATATCATGTCGTATTCAAATAGCAGGCTTATGAAGTATGATCCTCAAGGCACAGACATATATACAGGGACTCAAGGGTCTTGGACAGAGACCTTGTGGGATAGGGATTTTTCAAAGACCGACGGAGAAACTAACGACGGTAATGTAATAACCGACTCGAACGGAAATATCTATATCTTCTGCGGCGATGTAACGTACAGTTCAAGGCCTACCTCTCACGTATGGATATATTCTACAAGAGAGAACAGGTGGACGGGCCTGCTCCATGCTCCTTTTAAGATCTTTGGAGGAACGAGAGCGGTATATATACCGGGCCTGGATACGATATACGCCTGCAAAGGGCATACTTCGAATTTGATGTATAAATATATGTTGAGCGGCCCCAACGCCGGGACGTGGTCATATAATGTTACCACAGGCCGCCGGTTCGAACGCGGAGCCCAGATGGCGCTCGGTCCCGTAGCGGGGGGAAGCCGTACGGTATATGTCCTGCACGGCTATGAGTCGGATGCAGCCGCAAGATTCACGAAATTCATCGTACCTCTTGACGGAAGCACAGAGTCGTGGAGTACTCCGGGTACTAACGAGCAGCCCTCTTTTACCCCGAACTGGAACCAGAGTACCATGACTACCGACAGGAACAACGTTGCATGGCTTCTTGAACAGAATACTACGAATATCTATAAGTATGTACCCGGTCAAGGGTGGAATAAGATGGGTGAGTTCAGCCTGACCGTGGATGAGGTCGATATGGTTATGGGTTCCGGGGCGCTCCTCTTTGCCCATTCATACCATGATGGTACCTCATGGCATGATTATCTATACGCCATACCTTATGGTACCACTACCACTATGGTGCGTATACCTATAGACGGTTCGACGGGGGATCTCCAATGGGATAGAGTATCATCAGTTCCCTATATAATAAATACTTCCATGAACGCGGCAGTGGGTGTAACGGGTAAGCCATGGTTCTATTTCTTCAGCACGGCGAATGCCAACTCTTTTTCACGTTTTTATCCTGGCAGGCCCGATCTGTCGGCAAACGATATAGGCACATGGGATGAACCGACCTACCTGCCTGTATCCCCAAATTACCGGTCCTCTTCATGCGGTTATAAGGGTTACATCTACTTTTTGCAGCAGAATACTTTTTACCGCTACAACATCAAGGATGACGTATGGGAAGACCTTCCTCAGCCGACAGGGAACGGTATCGGCAACTGGGAAGGACGCATGCTTGCGGTCGATTGCAGCAGCGGGTCATATATATTTGTGACGGGAGGCTACGGACAGAATACTCTATTCAGGTACTCTATAGCCGATGGCATATGGAGAACTTTCTATACACCGAATTCCGAGCAATGGTATTACGGATCGGGACTTGCCGTTGTCGGAGATCATCTTTACGCCCTTCAGGGCGGCGGGCCGAGTACGAACGGTAATGTTGCCGCTATTTGGAGTTGGGACCTGAATGTTAATAACGGTTTCGACGAGGTTACCGAAGTTCCTTCTACGTTACGAGCCTTGCCGTCAGCGGTCAGCAGGGGCGGCGGTATGGTAGCCGCAAATAACTGTCTCTGGGTGGCAAAGGGAGGAAGGACTCAAGTTTTTTGGAAATATGAATTCCAGTATCCGGCAAGAGGCTGGCAGAATTCAAACCCTCTCCCAGCGGCGCTTGAAGATTCGCAGCCGGTCATGGTATACCCCGGATTCGGTAATTACATATTCCTTCAGCAGGGTTCCTCATTTTATGATTCCGAGACGATCTACGGATCGAACATCTTCATGCGTTTTAACCTGACCAACGAACAGTGGGAAGAGGTCGTGACCTCTCCGGACATACTAGCTGCCACTTACCCTGATGTAGCGACCCTTAAAGCTGCGCTATGTACGCGCGCAGACACTGATACTGACCTGATCAATGCGATAAATGCCGCCGCAGGCGCTACGCCTCAGGAGGTAATAACGAATTTGCTGGCTTCACTCTCTCCGGAAGACGCGGTGATCATAGGTATAGCCAGCCGTGACGGCTCCGTGCCGTATCCGGTGATGGCATGCAGCACTTTGGCCTATGCCGGAGGCAACTATTTTTATATGATGCCCGGCAGGTCAACGATACGTATAGGCAGGTTCATGCCGTTCTCAGTCGGCGAGTTCATAGCGAAACCTAAAGAGGTCGGTGTCCACACCGGGTGGGGAGTCATGTCATGGCAAGGATTGACGCTGAATGGCATCAAGGTCTCTGCCAGGACCGGCAGTAAGAGCGATATGAGCGACTCCGTGGCCTGGGGAAGCACTCCCGATATTGCGAATGGCGCGGATCTTAAGTTCTATTTGGGCGGAGCGATAAAGCCTACAGATAAATTTTTCCAATATAAAGTCTCGTTCTTTACGAGTGATGTACAGTTGAAACCGGTCTTACAAGGATTAACATTCAACTATAAAAAATATCCGGCTGTCCAGGAGCTTACATCGCCGGTATTCGATACACAGAAAATTAAGGCGCGCATCCATGATCTTTCATGGGTAGAAATGAAGTCGCTGACCGAGACTCCCGCTGAAAAGACCGGTAAGGCCGTGCGTGTACAGCTTAAAGCTGCCGGTTCGATCGCTGATATAAACAACCCGGCAACGGCATGGTGGCTGGGGGATAGCGGAGCAATGACATTTTATAATGATTTCCTGGTAGGCTCGGAAGGGGATTATTCAATGGACCGAGACATTGCGCTGAAGGCCGGGTACGCGGAACTTGCGTCTTCCATCGTCTATGATCAGGCGATCATCATCAATAACACGAATGACGCTCTTGGAGGAACTTCCGAGACGGTGACTGATTACCAGATCAAGGTCGAGATCGGACCAGGCAACACCAATTTCTGGAAAGTCGTCCGTGAGGATGGAAGCGATATCAGGTTCGCCGATAAAGATGCTATGGATAAGTTCAAGAAATTGCCTTATTGGATCGAGACGTTCGATTTCACCGGGCAGAATGCAGTTATCTGGGTGAAGATACCGCAGATCGACCAGAATACCGTGAAGACGATATATCTTTATTACGGGGTCAAGAGCGCTGCGCCGGAATCGAACTTTAAGAACACTATGGTCACCAGTTATGCGGAACTTAATGACGCCGGGCTTGTCGGCGCATGGAGTTTTGATGATGTATTGCAGCAGGGATCCAATAAATATGTAGTGAATGATGTTTCCGGGAACGGAAATGCGTTAATAACCGGCAGTAAATGGCGCCTGGAAGATGGAAAGACGGGCGGCAAGGCGTTCTATTGCAACAGGGGAGGCTACTTAACTGTAAGTAATAGCGCTGCCTGGAATTCAACTACGGGCACTTCAAAATATGAACTTACGACCACGAAACAATTGACGATCGAGATGAGAGTAAAGTTCATGACGCCGTCCACAGGGTGGAGCCTTATACTTCGCAGAGGCTATCATATGGCAGGCGGATGGGGAATGATACAGTATACCAAGTACATCCAGCCGTATTGGCCTACGTATGACGGTTGGGGGGCATGGTGGGGCTCTTATTACTTTAAAGAAGGGCAGTGGACCGACATCAGCTACACCATGGACATATCGAACCCTTCTTATAATACGGTAGAGAAATATATCAATGGTAATAGGGTTGGTATGGAACATCCCAATGTGTCCGGCACTTATGTGCCCGCAAATATGTCAGTCAGTAATTCCAACATGTATTTCGGCGATAGCTCGAATATAATGATCGACGAGATAAGGATCTATGACAGGGTCCTGTCAGGAGATGAAATAAGGGCCCATTATGAACAGCGTAAATTTACGCCGCACGATCCCATAGTAACTGTCGATTCAGCATCGCCTGAAGCGCCGGTCTTCGCGGATTGGGATTATTTCCAGCCGGTGATAATAGATAATAATTCTTCGCCCGCGGTAGATAAATCGAATCAGACCGTGGTAGTGACAATAGGCGATACTCCGGAAACCCAGAATTTCTGGAGCACCGTCACAAGCGCGAACGAGATAAGGATATCGGATGGTTATCCTGTACCGTATAAATATAGGGTAATGAGTTTCGACAGAACTACGGTCGGAGACAGGAAAGCGGTACTTTATATCAAGGTACCTTTCCTTTCAGCTGCGAAGCCTCTTACGGCATATCTGTACTTCGGCAATTCAGCCGCAGTGGATGAGCAGAGCCCGCTCAGCGAGTTCATCCCGACAGAAGGCCTGGAAGGCTGCTGGGAATTCAATAAGCCTGGCGCTTCACAGACTCAGGCCCCTGATTCCAGCGGGAATAATTATACGGGAACCATATCGCCGACCCTGGCTTCGTGGACTACGCTCGGTAAGATCGGCAGCGCTATCGAATTCTCCGGCGGTTCGGTCTCTTTGAGGGACATGGTAACACTCGGGATGAACGGCAGTTTTACCGTTTCAGCGTGGATAAAGCCTACAGACTTATCCGCAACGCCGAATGTTAAAAACCCGATCATGTCGATCGATGGTAATGGATTATATTTAGGTGTTATAAATTACAACTATTCGAATAAGCTCTATGCTGATTATAACAGTGTATCCGTTACAGGCCTGGGGTCGATCAGTGACACCGAAGACCTGTGGTATCACGTAGTGTACAGGTATGACACATCGGCCTCTCCGTCCCCCAGAATGGAGATGTTCATAAATGGAGTGGCGGATACCAATGGTAATCTAGGAACGGTCTTCAGTAACTCCACCGATGTGGTGAAATTGGGAAAACGGGCAACCGACAATTTCGGCGGCCTCATAGACGAGGTGTATGTTTACAGCCGTCTCCTTTCCGATGAAGAGATAACCAGCCTGAGTGAGATACCCGATGTCGCGTCAGTTAACTTCCTGACGAGCCAGGCCAATACGGCCGCGGCGTTCTCGCCTTATAAACCTGTCATTCAGCCGGTAATGGGCGTATTTTATGACACTAGGCAGGACACTCAGGGAAAGATACCTCTCAAGATCACATCATTTAACGGTACCGGTTCCGGGACTACCGGTGGTCGCACGGGGGTAAAGTATCAGTTCTCAAATGATGGATGGCATTGGTATTGGTATGACACCAATGTTTATATACCAAATACGACTACCATCAACCCGAACTTCCAGAAATGGCAGGAGGTCACCCTGGGCTATGATGAGGCGAACTACTCATCTGACATGACACAATCGGTCCTGTCTTCTTTTCAGACAGGGGATCGCGCTTATGGCGACTTCTTCTATAGGGCGTATCTATATTCGGAAGACGGCACCATGACGCCCCGTCTTGACCGAGTTACGATACAGGTACAAAGTCAGGTGGATAGTTATTATATGAATCCCGCGGGTAATACGATAAATGCCGCTCACCGCGAGATCCAGGACAATAAATATTTCCAATACAAGATGACGTTCTATTCCGACGGTGAGAACATGGCTATTGTGGATAAGATCGTGATCAAATATGTTGAGCCGAAGATAACGATCGTTTATCCGAATGCCGCGGGACTTGAGTTCGAAGACAGGCAGGCTTACAACATCAGATTTAAAACGGTCGGTCTAAAGACGAATGTCGTAGATGATGGCACTGTTAAACTGCAGTATACGGTCAACGGAACGGATTATGTGACGATGCCCGGAGGAGACCGTGTGCCTATTACCGCAGCGGACAATGTCGAGCAGTCTTTCTCATTCACTATGCCGGACAATGTTCACACGGACAAGTTCCGGGTGAAGGTAATATCGAACGCTTACAACGAAGGGCCGCAGGGCATGTATACTACAGCTGCTTATGACTCATGGATCTATAATTTCCGCGTGACCTGGCCGTCTGCGGAAGGAGGCGTATTCGAGGAGGGTAACGCAACAGCTTATATGATCACATACTCGGTCTATGGATCCGTCGGAACCGTAAACTTGCCTGTAAAATTATGGCTAGTCAGAGGAACGACGGAGATACCTATAGACTCGACTTATCAGAACTACTATCCGTGGACCATACCGGAAGACGAATCGCTCTTGGGCGACGGATGGAGGATAAAGATAGTTGACTCGAACCCGGTCACGCCGAAAATCGATTATTCGGATCATACGTTCACCATAGCGCCTAAGGCCACGATCAGTTTGATAGAGCCTCTGGGGTATAGCAACTTCCCGCCTGCTCCGACCATAACTGAGGTTAGCGTCGGCGACACGCTCGATTTTCTGTGGGACACTACGGGTATAGTGCCTGCAAGCGAGGAAAGGCCCGTGGCATTCAAGTACTACAGGTCCGAGATAAATGACAGCTGGGAGCTTCCTCCTTATGCTGACGATACCCTGATGACGGATGATGATACTAAGTGGGTCACAGTGCAAGAAAACGTTGAAGGATGGAATAAAGAATGGATAGTACCCGATGATCTTGCCGGCGAACCTAAGGGTATCATTGAGTACACGCCCGAAGGGTTCGGGCCGCGCTCTGTTGTGGTGAAGATAGGAGAGAGCGGAGTACGTGCGGCGTATGGCGCGCCTGTATACGATGTGGCGTGGCTGAAAGTAAACCCGCCGTCCCTTGCGATCACGGCACCTGTCTACGCTACGGGCTCGCCCATGTCAGTCTGGGTAGTCGGTGATAAATTGCGTACTATAACATGGACAAAAGACGGAGCATTAAAGTATCCGTTGAAGGTCCAGTATTCAAAAGACTACTGGGACGATCCGGCAGTCGCAACGTGGACGAATGTCAATACGACCCCTATCAATAAACCTGTAGGGAGCGATGCGTTATCGTATACGTGGACGAATAACGGGAATGGTATTCCTGAAGCTGCCGCGAACGGTGAAGAGCATCCTGTATATCTGCGCGTAGTAGATAGCCATCCCTATGATCTCGTTGCGTCTCCTCCTGTGCCGGTCATGATATATCCAGAACATAAGATCGAGCTTATCACGCCTGCCGGGGACCTCCTGAACGGCGAAGAGGTGGATGTGTTCTGGAAATGGTATGGAGAAGCAAGGGGAGATGACGGGCTTCCGGTCGTGGGGACGCTTACGTTCGAACTATCATTCGAGACCAATCCCGACGGCAGTCCTATATGGCCGCCCGCAGTGAGGAACGTGGCCAATACGCGCTACACCATGGTACCGAACGTAATAAATGTTGGAGGTGTGGATAAGTTCTGCACGTCCCTTACCGTCCCTCAAGTAGAGTCGGATCATTGCAGAGTGAGGATATTTGGCCCGAACAATCCGTCTACGGGTACTCCTCTATACAGTGAAAGCGGTGAGTTTAAGATAAAGATACCGAATTTGACGATCACGGGACCGAATGTCGGGCCCGATAAGAAGCTCTTAAAGAACGGTAAGTATAACATAACGTGGAGCGTCATCGGATATATAGGCGATATGTTGACACTGCAATATCGCGTCCAGCAGGACGGCGGTGTATGGCCCGCAACATGGACTACGGTCAGCGATACAGTATCCAATGCAGAAGGCGCCCCTAAAACATTCGAGTGGAGAGTTCCGCTTACAGCCAACGGCCAAAATATAGGCGGCAGGAATATGCAGATGCGCCTGCAGTCGAATTACTGGAAGAAGCCGCCGGCAGAAGCGGGAGAGTCCCGTGTACAGACCCCGCCGTTCGAAGTGACGGTCGTTGAACCCGGTGTAACGGTGACAGCGCCTTCAGCCGCAGCATCCGGCGCAAATGGGTGGGTCATAGGAAATGAATATGACGTTAAATGGACGATAGATCCGGGAGTTATCACAGCCGATGCCGTCGAGAGCTTCAAAGTATATTACTCGACCATATCGACCGCTGCGTGGCTCGGCGGATATCTTCCTATAACGCCTATTAATGAAGTGCTCATAAATGACCCGGTCAAAGTGGATCCGGCGACCGGTATCACTACGATAAAGTGGCATCTAGAGGACATGTCGGCGTCCGCGAACTCCGTAGTAGGTGTCGAAATCTACTATAAGGGCGGTACGGTAAGTACTGTACCATACAAATCCGCTCCATTCACCATCGCGCCTCCGAGTATTACAGTGAAGAGTATGCCGGATGCCCAATACAGGATAGGGCAGGTCATGAGGATAAAGTGGTATCCTACGGGAGCCATGACGTATCCCATAAAGCTGCTGTATAATTATCCAGGAGTTAATGATACGTGGGACGCGGGTAATATGACAAATCCTAATGCTCCAGGGCTCATTGCGGCTTATAACAGTCCGGCTGCACTTGTATGGGAGACGGAGCCGAACGGTGATCAAGTGTGTGTTACTGAGTGGCCAGTTCCGGATAACACATCGCTCGAGACTCCTTACGTAGTGAAAATAAAAGCTCATGAGTCGAGCGCGGGAGCTGCAAGGATCGAAAGTAATAATATAGTAGTCAGCGCTCTTCCTCCGTTGATAGTTCCTGATCTGCCGGCGCTGCATTCCATTACCGAGAAGATCAATGTCACGTGGAGCGTAACGGGCGGATTGAGGGGCCCGGTACAGGTGAAGTGGGCCAGAGCGAACGGCAGTATCGTAGGAGACATCGGCGAGATCCCTGTCGCTCAGGTCAATAGCATTCACAATGTCGCGGATTGGCCTATACCCGTCGAAGCTGCGGGACCTGACGTCGTCATATTCATAGACGATGTAGGCTGGCGCAAACCGGGCCAACTCCAGTCCAAGATAATCAACCAGACGAATCCATTTACCATATTGCCTGAACCGCTCTTCAGTATGACCCTGCCTACTGTGATGAATAACACATGGAGGATCGGAGAGACGTATAACATGTCGTGGGCAAAGGTCGCCACCAACAATGTATATGGAGCGGCGAGCAATAGTTATAAAGTGGATATGTGGTCAGGAGATGATGCGACAGGCCAATCGGTCAAGACAGTTACCAGTGATACGTCCGGAGACTGGTTCGTATCATGGTATATCGATCCGGACGAGGTTAACCGGCCGTATACGGATCTTAGGGTTCGCGTGCAGGATAACAGCATATGGAATCCTATGGCTGCGCTCGGAGACCAGGAGCATGCTACATTCTTCTCCGATAGCGTCAACAGGGTATCGATAGCGATACCGAGCATTTCGCTCATCTATCCTAAGACGGAAGGTTATTGGGCGTTGAACGACAAACCTACGATCGAATGGCAGACCGAAGGGCATAGTACTCCGTATGGCGTTACCGTCCAGATCGTTCTGGATCCTAACGGCACTCCGGACATCCGCCATATCTCGATCGACTCAAATACCGATCCGGCTACGAAGAGAGGATCTATCCAGTGGCTCGTCGATAGAGCGGGAGGCACCGCTATTATAATACCCGCAATAGGATCGGGTTATCTGGAGGCCAAGATCGTAGTCTTCGATGCGACCGAGTATAATGACGGCAGCGGAGGCACTCTCAAAGTAGTTGATGAGAGCCAGGTGTTCAAGATCATAAGGTCTTCCGCACTGCTCAACGTAGGCATAGCCAAGGCTCAGCCTATACCGGATGACCCGACACCGAAAGTATTCGTTCTCGGGACTTCAGCGAATATAACCTGGGAGAAACACGGCCAGGCTATAAGAAAGGTTAGGATAGTGTATGCGAAGCCGGAAGCTCCTGATACCGAATACCTGATAGCCGACGGCGTTCCCAATACCGGAAGTTATACATGGTACATCGATGCGAACAGCGAGTGCGGAGCTAACCTTATAGTAAGGGTCATTGCATACGGCGATGAGAGTAAGATCGACGATGGAGATCCTAATAACGACGTTCTCCGCCGCGATATCCAGTCCCAGTTCCAGGGTTTCAGGCTGAGAGGAAATATCCGCGTATTGGCTCCTGCAGAGAACGCGAGGCTGCTTGCTAAATTTGTGCCGTCACCCAGCATACCCAACATCATATGGGAGACGGTCGGCAAGATATCAAGAGTACAGATCGAGGTCTCGGTCAATGACGGCCCATGGGAGACGGTAGCGACCGATTACGTCAATACGCCCAATCCGGCGAATGGCGAATCCGGATATCCGTGGACGGTACCTGATGTGCCGGAAGTCCTCACGAATCCTAACACCGGTGTTTTTCTTAAGCCGGTGGCTCCGACAGTTAAGGTGCGCGTGAAGGACATGACCGACCTGGATGGTACTATAGGAGAATCTAAAACATTTTATATCGATTATTGTAAAGTTACATGGTCGATATTCGATATAGATACTTATGCCAAGCAGGCGAACTTTACCGTCAAGGAGTATTTGGCCGGTCAATCGACGGCTGTATCGACAGAGGGAGGGCTAGGACCCGAATTTTTCCGGTATTATCCGTATGGAATGAGAACGACCGAATTCGATAATGCGGAGTATTTGACGAGTTCCAAGACCTGGACACCGGAAAGCGCGGAAGACATGAATAAGCCCATATACCTGCAGAACAGGGCTCTGGCGAACGTCGAATGGCACGTCATATTGGCGCCTGTGTATACGGCCCAGTATGTAGACGGAGCGTTCGTGGATAAGCTGACCGTAACGGCGTGGCTTGAAAAGAAGGGTAAAATAGTCGGTATGATAGCCGATGAGAGATTGGAATTCCACGGATGCAGGATAGAGATATATGATAATGATGCCGCGGCGCCTTTGCATACTATCGAGGATGCCACGATCGATGATAAAGGCACGTTCTATATCGATCTGCCCAATCCGGGTTTCCAGTCGGGCCATAACTACTTCTGCAAGGCATATATCCAGTATGGTATGCTCATCTCCGGAAAGGACGGCGCGCCAGACGCGTATCCTACATATGTTTCGGGAGCGGGGATAGATGTGACCATACAGAGAGACCAGCTGGAGCAGGCGCAAGGCTTGTCAGAGCAGGTGGCTACCGTCCAGAACACAGTGGTGACAGAATCTCAGACGATCAAGGATAAGCTGGATGATACAAAACAGGAGATAGCGACAAATATAGAAGCGGCTAAGGCAGAGATCAAGGCTGATACAGCCGACATCCTGACCGCAACAGAGACCACATTGCCGGCGCAGATAGAAGAAGCGACGACCGCTATGACCAATACGATGCGGTCCGAGATCCTGAACCGTGACAATGTCGTCAGGAACGGACAGGCCCTTACTATACGGTATCGTACACCGGGCTCGAGCCCTGTGATCGACGTATACGACGCCAAGAACGTCCAGAGGGTCGTCAAAGGAGTCATGTTACCAGCCGCCGGAGCGGCGGTAACTGAGGCCGGAGGAGTATATGAATATGAAGTCAAGTTTACAAGCGGTTGGGGCAGAGGCGACTTCACTATCGTATGTTCTGACAGCGGCGGCAATATGGATGCGATGATCATATCGGTCTTAAAGACGGATATAGAAGACGTGTCGAGCCAGATAGCCGCGGTATTGGGATCCACTTCGAACCTTGGTGACCTGAAAGAGGTTGCCGATATGATGAACAGCCAGTTCAGCATGATAGAGACCGCGCTCTCTAAGGTTGGAAGAGACCTGGTCTACGAGGTCAAGGGCGCTAATACTAACGCGTCAGCAGCCATGGATACTGTTTATAAACAGTTGGTCACGTTGGCCAGCCAGATAAAACAGTCTTCGGGTGAGGCCAATCTTAATCTTGGGAAATTGTACGATGTCGCCGCAGAAAAAAAGAGCGACATGACCTATCTTAAGAATAAGACCCAGCAGCTGAAAGCGGCGATGGAGATGAACACTAAGATGATAGATAATTTGACGAACAAACCGATCACACAGACGTGGTATGAATATAAGTAATTGTCTGGAGGACAATGATATGATAGAGACCAAAGGGCCTATAATAAGTTTTTAGGTCCTTTGGTCTTTCTTTATGATATAATTACATTAAATATTAATAATATTAACTAAAAAATGGGGTGGCGTATGCTTGGCGCAATAAGAAGATATCTATGTCTATTTGTGCTTTCTTTTTTCATCATCTCTATTTTATCTGTATCCGCATTTGCCGCTAATATTGTACTGAAGGTAATGGCGGCCAATCCTTCCAAAGAGCAAGTTCAAAAAGTTATTGTTAAAGCATACCTGCCGAAAGAAGTGAAACCCGAACATGTAGTGGATAAAGGCGATCTCGAGATAGCTTTTGATAACCAGCAGGGCAGTTACTATGTATACGGAGAATATGAGCTTAAGCCCGGTGAAACGGTCGAGAAAGATATTGAGATCCGTAACATATGGGCCATTGAGGCCGCTGATATAGAGACCCTGCGTTCCGAAGCTGACCAGCTTACCGGAATGCTCAAGAATACCGAATTCAGCGAGCGCGTATCTTATCTTAAGAATAGCATAGATACCAAACTGGACCAGATAATCGAAAGCCAGAAAGTTGCTCCGGCAAACCCCGAGAAACATATTTCCAATCATCGCGAAAACCTTAAAGCTCTCGAATCTGTCAAGGCGGACCTATTGCTTGCCCGTAATCTGCTGTCCCAGATAAAGCCGTTCCCGGCAATGATGGTATGGAAGCTCATCTTCGCGATAATCATATTTTTGGGGGTCATAGGCGCAAGTTTCTATTTCATATGGCAGAAACAGGTAAAAGTGATAACGAACGATACTTTCTATACACCGTCTAAGAAAGAGGGCAAGGAGGACGGCGGGAAATCCGGCCCCGAAAAACATGAAACGGGCGGCGAAAAAGGGCTTGAACCTACGGATATCGAAAATATCATGAAGGAAAAGAAAGAGGAATGAGAGCCTTCTTTATCTTTATAACGAGCCTATTCATATTTTCTCAGGCCTGCCTGGCCCAGACGAACACGGGCTCCTGGAAGATCGAGAAGAGCGAGCATTTCATAATCTATTCCAGGACAGCCTCTCCCGAATATGTATCCGAGGTACTCCACAAGGCCGAGAGTTACTATATCAGTATCACCGAAGAGCTCGGGTTCACCAGGTTCGATAAATTCTGGACATGGGAGAACAGGGCGGTAATATACCTCTTCACCGACGCCGACGAATACCAGAAGATCACCAATAACCCAGGGTGGTCCGGAGCCGGTACTAACGTCTACCAGCGCAAGATCTACACATTCGTTAATATGAAGAATTTTTTCGATGTCATACTTCCTCACGAGATAGGGCATATAGTATTCCGGGAGTTCGTAGGTTACGCAAAGCCCCTGCCTTTATGGCTTGACGAAGGGGTGGCATGCTACCTGGAAAAGTCGCAGCGCGCCGATAGGTTAAGGACAGCGAAGGCTCTTGTGCGGTCAAAGATATTTATGCCGATAGAAGAACTCCAGACCGTTAACAAGATGTATCTGCTCATAATGCCGGACATTTTTTATGCCGAATCGGCCAGTATAATAGAATTCCTGATAGACGCCTACGGAAAAGAAAGGTTCATAGAGTTCATGCGCAGACTCAGGGACCTGCGCGCAGACCAGCCGTGGGAAGTAGCGTTAAAAGAGGCGTACGGATTTCAGGATATATCTGAGCTTAACGCGCGATGGATGAACTTTTTGTTCGACGGGAAAAAGGGCTCTTAAGGGCCGGGCGGTCGTATGAAGGTAAAGATAATAACGGCGCAGAAGAAGATGTTCGAAGATGAAGCTTCCGAGGTGATATTGCCTGGTGAGGACGGCGAATTTTCGGTCCTCGATGATCATCAGGCATGCCTTTACAGTTTGAGGTCGGGGCAGATAAAGATATTGTTCAGGGGAACGGTGAAGCAGAACGAAAAGGCCTTTACCATAAGGGTAGGGCTGGCTAAGATAGCGAATAATCAGTTGACCATAATGGCGGAGACCTTCTAAAAGATGCGTAATCTTACAATAATCCTGATAATGCTGCTCAGTACTATGGGCCCGGCTGTAATAGTGGGGCTGGTAGGATATGCGGCAGTAAAGGCGGTGGGGCGTAATCCTGCGGCCTCTCCGCGCATCATGCTGGCCATGATACTATCTTTCCTGTTCGCGGAATCCATAGCTGTGCTGGCCATATTGGTAGTATTCAACCTGTTCAAATAGAGCTTTAGACTGGTTTAAAAAAGGGAAAAATAATATATGATGCTACAATTGCTCGGCATACAGATAGTGACTTTCATAGTTCTTATACTTATTCTGCGTATGCTCTTCGGCCGGCAACTTCAGGTCGCTCTCACCAAATTGAGGCGCCTGCACGAAGAGAATATCGTTCGGGAAGAGCAATTGAAAGCGGAGCTTGAAGAAGCGCGCCTGAAGAAAGAACAGGAGCTGGCCCAGGCCAAAGAAGAGGCCGACAGGATAGTTAAAGAGGCTAAACTGAAATCGGAAAAGCTCGGGAGCGATATACAAAAGCAGGCAAGGGAACAGGGACAGAAGATATTGGACCAGTCCCAGCTCGAGCTCAAGAGGCTTGAGAATGAACTTGAAAGCAAATACCAGGCCAGGGCCGTGGACCTGTCGGTAAAACTTCTAAGAGCGACCTTCACCGGACAGGGACAGGAGATATTGCAGCATCAGTTGATAGCCGAGCTGATAGACGAACTAAAAAAACTGGATAAGAGCCAGTTCACGGTCAAGTCTAAAGAGGCTAAAGTGCAGTCGGCTTACCCATTGACGCGCGAAGAGAAGGCGGAACTGGAAAATATCATCTCCGAAAAAATGGACATGAAGATAAATTTGGAAGAGACGATAAATCAGGACGTAATAGCAGGGCTCATCATACAGATCGGGGCCTTGACCATAGACGGCGGCCTTAAGAATAAGATCAAAAAGGTCGTCCCTTACATAAAGGATTGAGCTAAATATTGATATGGATACAAATATAGATAAGATAAAGATACCGCTTCTCGAGGTCAGAGAGGTAGGGTATGTGAAAGACGTAAGGAGCGGCATAGCCAAAGTCGGTGGACTGCCTTCCTGCGTCTACGGCCAGATGGTCCAGTTCCCGCAGGGGACGAGAGGCATAGTAATGGGGTTCAACCCTACGGAAGTGCTCGTCGTCATATTGGGCGATCAGGGGAATATATCCGTAGGAGATAGTGTAACCGCCTTAGGAGAGCTTCTAAGCATTCCCGTCAGCGACGGATTTTTGGGCAGGATAGTGAACTCTCTAGGCGATCCCATTGATGATAAAGGCAGTATCATCGCCTCCGATTATTTTCCGATATTCCGTGAGGCTCCCGGAGTTATGGAGAGAGAGCCCGTTGTTGAACCTCTCATGACCGGCACCAAGATCGTGGATCTTGCGATACCGATAGGAAGAGGGCAGAGGCAGCTTATCATCGGGGACAGGCAGGTCGGAAAATCGTCAGTTGCGCTCGATGCGGTCATAAACCAGCGCGGCAAATACGTCATATGTATCTATTGCTGGATAGGCGGGCCGCAAGCGGCGCTGAAGAAGATACTCTCCAACCTCTTAAAAAAAGACGCTTTAAAATATACCATAGTAGTCACTTCGTCCGCCGATACATCCGCCGCGGAGCAGTATCTCGCTCCTTACGCCGCGGCCGCTCTCGGCGAATATTTCATGTATAACGGAAAACATGTGCTCGTTGTATTCGATGATCTTACAAAACACGCCTGGATATACAGGCAGATGTCGCTTCTCCTGGAACGCGCGCCCGGCCGCGAGGCGTATCCCGGAGATATATTTTATCTTCATTCACAGCTTCTTGAGCGCGCCGGTAAACTGAAACGTGAAAGAGGCGGCGGTTCTATGACATTCCTGCCGATCGTCGAGACGTTACAGGGAGACATAACAGGCTATATACAGACCAACCTCATATCGATAACCGACGGGCAGGTTTACTTTAGTTCGGCTCTCTTCCGTGAAGGGTTTAAACCCGCCATAGACCTGGGGCTCTCCGTTTCGCGTATAGGTTCTAAGGTCCAGTGCCCCGCGATCAAAGAGGTGGGTGGAGGCTTAAGGCTTGAGTACGCGCAGTACAGGGAGATGCTGCGCTTAACGAAACTGAGGACAAGGCTGTCGAGCGAGGCGTCCGCAAAGATGCGCCGCGGCGAAGCGCTGAGAGAGCTGCTTATACAGGTAAATAATGAACCTGTTTCCCTGGAGGAAGAGGTCGTACTCTTCTATGCGTTCAAGAGGAAGATCCTCGAGGCCATCCCTAAAGCTAATTTAAGGAAATTCATCGACGGGTTCCTGCCGTACCTTACTCAGAAAGAACCGTCTATTTTAAAACGTATCGCCGAGAAACAGGAGCTGACGCAGGATATTAAACTGGACCTTGACAGGTCGCTGGTCGATTTCGTGAAGACGCTCGTCGTTGAGGGCCAGCCGAAGGAAGAGGCGTGATATCGCTTTCGGCGTTAAAAAGGGACCTTGAGATAAGCCGCGGCCTGGGCGACATAATAGATGTTTTGAAGACGGCGGCGGTAATACAGTTCCATGCGCTGCAGGAGAAGGAGAAACCCGAACCGCTCTTTTTGGAGGACGTAGAATCGTGTCTCGGCCTTCTGCTTTCGCAGGAGACGACGAATCCTTTTTTTATGAGGCGCCAGGGAAAACCGTCCCTCATAGTGCTCATGACCTCCGACGAGGGTTTCCTCGGAGAGTTGAACTCGGTCCTGATAAATACGGCGCTTGAGCAGAAGAGGAGCGCCTCTGACGAGATCGTAGTGTTGGGAGACCGAGGAGCGCGCGCGCTGGAAGAGATGGACATGGCCTTTTCTTCATTCCCTGGCATAGGCGACGAGATAAATACGGCCGATGCCGAAAGAGTGAGGGATTATTGCCTGCAGGCGTATCGTTCGCGGTTCGGACGCATCATAGCCGTCTACCCTAAATTTTTCTCTTTGGGCTACCAGAAAGTGGAAGCGGCGCAGTTATTGCCGTATACCGCGCCCTCAGGCAGTGACGAGAGAACAACATTAAATCTCGAAGAGGACATGATCGAGCCGTCCGCCAGGAGTGTCGTCGAGAGCCTCATAGAGATATGGCTGGGCTACAAATTTTTGGATATATTTTGGTCGTCGAAACAGTCGGAATACGCGGCCAGGATAATGCATCTTGAAGGCAGTACCCAGGAGCTGTCGCACCTGAACCACGGTCTTTCGCTGTCGTATTTTCGTCAGGTGCACGCTTTACGCGATAAATCCATACGTGAGATATCTGCGTCAAAGAATCTGTTGGGTAAAAAATGAGGATCGTAAAAATATGAAAGGCCTGACCGGTAAGATAGTCGCGGTATACGGCTCGGTGGTCGATGTACAGTTCGATTCCGAAAGGCTGCCGGGCATTTATGAGGTTATAAATGCCGTGGCGATCGACGGGACGGAGGTCGTGCTTGAGGTAGTGGAGCATCACGAGCCGAACCTGTGCAGGTGCATATCACTGAAGCCGACATACGGACTGCAGCGCAACGCAAGCTGCAACGCGCCGGGTGAGAACCTTTCTGTGCCTGTAGGCAGAAAATTATACGGCAGGGTCGTGAACGTACTCGGCCAGCCCATCGACGGCAAAGGGCCCGTTGATATGTCCGAATTGATGCCCATACGTAATTTCAGCACCGAGTCGAAGGGGAAGAGCATAATAAGGGTCGACGAAAAGATGAAGTTCGAGATCATGGAGACGGGTATAAAAGTCATCGACCTGCTCTCTCCCTTGGTCAAGGGGTCGAAGACCGGTATACTAGGCGGCGCCGGCTTGGGGAAAACCATATTGATACTTGAGATCATCCATAATATCATAACAAAACACCAGGGCACCTGCGTCTTTTCGGGAGTAGGAGAACGTATCAGGGAAGGTAATGAGCTCTATCATGAGTTCGTCCGGACCGGCCTACTCGAGAGGTCGATCATGGTCTTCGGCCAGATGAACGAATCTTCCGGCGCGCGTTTCGAAGCGGCGCAGACCGGCGTAGCCATAGCCGAATCGATCCAGAAGACCGGGCAGGATGTACTGTTCTTCATCGATAATGTCTTCAGGTTCGCCCAGGCGGGAAGCGAACTGTCTGCGCTATTGGGCAGGATACCGTCGGAGACGGGTTACCAGCCTACCCTGACGAGCGAGATAAGTGAACTCCATGAGAGGATAAGAGCGCACGGTAACTCCAGCATCACATCGGTAGAGGCGGTCTATGTTCCGGCCGACGACCTGACGGACCCGGCAGTAGTTGCGATATTTGCGCATCTTGGTTCCGTCCTCGTTCTTTCTAGGGAATACGTCCAGCGCGGTATATATCCTGCCGTAGATGTGCTGCAGTCGTCGAGCGGTTTCATAGATCCTCTTATCGTGGGGCGTAAACATTTCGACGTGGCGCAGGATGTCATCAGGCATTTTCAGAAATATCAGGATCTTGAACGTATAGTCGCGATCATCGGCAAAGAAGAGCTCTCTAAACAGGATCGTACCGTATTTGAACGGGCGCGCAAACTCCAGAATTATCTTACACAACCGTTCTTCGCGGGAGAAGCGTACACCGGCAAGAAGGGGGTCTACGTTCCCGTCGAGACGAGCGTATCGGATTGTTATAAGATAATGTCGGGCGCGGCGGATGCCGTGTCTGAAGATAAGCTTTATATGATAGGTTCACTGGAAGATATTCATATATAAAGGAGAGTCAGAGATGGCTAAAATAGGCGAAATATTGATCGCTAAAGGTTGGATCACCGTTGAGCAGCTCGAGACCGCTCTCAAAGAAAGTAAAAAACGCGGGGAGATAATAGGCAAGACGCTCCTGCGCATGAATGCGATCACCGAGGACCAGCTGCTCGAGGGGCTGGCTGAGCTGGCGGGGCTCACGTTCTATCCGAGCCTGAAGGCCATGGAAGTGGCGCAGGAAGTCATAAAGGCCGTGCCGGTAAAGTTCGTCCTTCATTACAAATTCATGCCTCTCAAATTGAAGGATAAGGTGCTTACGATAGCGGTATCGAATCCATGGGCGGTATGGCCCGTCGAGGACCTTAAGCTCCATTTCGGTTTCAATGTAGAGAGGGTACTCTCTTCCGAGGCCGAGATAGCGCACGCCATCAGACACTATTACGGTATAGGAGCTGAGACCGTAGAAGAGATAATGACGCAGGATACTAAAGTAGAAGAGAAGAAGAAGACGGACCAGCGCGGCGAGATCGAAGAACTTGAGAAGACCGCCGAAGACGCTTCCGTAATAAAGCTGGTGAATCAGATACTTTCGGAAGCCGTAGGGATGCGTTCTACCGACATACATATAGAAGCATACCGCGACACCGTCCGTGTCAGGAACAGGATAGACGGGCTTCTCTACGAGATGCACCTTCCCCAGCAGATAAAATACCTTTACCAGGCCATAGTCTCGCGCATAAAGATACTCTCCAACCTTGACGTCGTAGAGAGGCGCCTTCCGCAGGACGGCCGCGCCATAATAAAGATACAGAATAAACAGGTCGACCTGAGAATATCGATAATACCGTCACTTTACGGCGAGAATGTCGTTATAAGGATCCTGCCTGTCCATCTTCTCTTCAGTCTGGAAGACTTAGGCCTCAGCCGGGTAGAACTTGATACCATGGAGATGCTGATGGATAAGCCGCACGGGATCATCTTCCTTACCGGACCGACGGGAAGCGGTAAGACGACGACGCTGTATGCATCCTTGAGCAGGCTGAATAAAGAAGGCGTGAAGATAATAACTATCGAGGATCCTATAGAATATGAACTTAAGGGCATCATGCAGATCCAGGTGAAACCGGATATAGGGCTCACTTTCGCGAATTGTCTCAGGAGCATACTCCGACACGACCCGGATATAATGATGGTGGGAGAGGTGCGCGATCTGGAGACGGCAGAGCTTGCTATACGCACGGCGCTCACCGGCCACCTTATATTCTCATCGCTCCATACCAACGATTCATGCAGCGGAGCCACACGTCTTATGGATATAGGCATCGAGCCGTATCTCGTGGCTTCATCCGTGAACGCGTTCATTTCACAGAGGCTCGTAAGGGTGATCTGCCCGAACTGCAAAGAAGAACTGCAGGATAAGAGCAAACTGCCGGCGGCGTTCAGGGACATGAAGGTATACCATGGCAAAGGCTGCGAGAGCTGTAAGGGCATAGGGTATAAGGGCAGGGTCGCCATTTATGAGATGCTGCTTGTGGACGATAATATTCAGGAGCTTATCCTGGATAAAGCGTCGGCTTCCCAGATAGAGAAGAAGGCCAAAGAGGGCGGGTTCAAGACGCTGCTCGACGCCGGTATCGAAAAAGTAAAGGCCGGGATAACTACGCCCGAAGAGATATTGAGGGTGACGGAGCTCGTGGAGTAATATGGCGAATTTTTCTTATAAAGCAAAAAAAGGACTCACCGACACCGTGGACGGCGTCATCGAGGCGGACAGCCAGGAAGACGCGCTTGCAAGATTGGTGCGCCAAGGGCTTTTTCCCATATCCGTTCAATTGATCGAAACAGCCGCCGGGGCAAAAGCCGCCAAAGCCCGCAAGGGGTCCAGGCTGCATATCAATTTACTGGGTAAAAAAAAGGTTACCGTTAAAGAAGTCCTTGTCTTTACGCAGAAATTGACAACGTTATCGCGCGCCAAGGTAGAGCTCCTTTCGAGCATAAAGATCCTATATGAGCAGACAGAGTCGCCGCGTTTCAAAGAGGTCATACTTGAGGTCTATAACGGTACGAAGGAGGGCAAGCCCTTCTCCGAGTCCTTAAGCCATTTTCCCGGGGTATTCTCTCCATTGTATGTGAACCTTGTACGTTCCGGCGAGGCAAGCGGCCATCTCGATGTCGCGCTTGAGCAGGTGAGCGAATTTCTTTACAGGGAAGAGAGCCTGAAGTCCAAGATACTGGTCGCTATGGCTTATCCGGCGCTGCTTTTATCCGTAGGTCTGGTGAGCATATTCGTCCTCATAAATTTTGTCATACCAAAACTCAAGCCCATGTTCGACGGGCTGGGCGGAAAACTTCCGCTCATCACAAAGATCATTTTGAATTTAAGCGCTCTTTCCAACAAAAGCTGGGTATATATATTCGGCGCGCTCGCGGCCGCCGTTGCATTTCTGTATTTCCAGAAAGGCAGCAAATTTTTTGGCGGGATAATTAGGAACGTAAAGATGCATCTGCCTGTGGTGAGCCGCTTGAGCAGGAATCAGGAGATGACCCATTTTGCCAGGTCGCTGGGCCTGCTCCTCAATAGCGGCGTAGCGGCTTTGAAAGCGATCGAGATCGCGACTCTTACCGTCGAGAACCCCAGATCCAAAGAAGAATTGAAAAAAGTGTATCAGGAAGTGGCGCAGGGGCAGCGGCTTTCGAAGAGCATGGAAGATCATACTCATTTGCCGAGTTTCTTTGTTAAGATGGTCGCGGTCGGAGAAGAGTCGGGCAGGCTGGGAGAGGTCCTCGAGGAGATAGCGCGCTCTTATACCCAGCAGCTTGAGGGCGATATCGCTCTCATCAGTTCGCTCATAGAACCTATTCTGATCCTCAGTCTGGGGCTGGTGCTGGGGACGATCGTTCTGGCCATACTTTTACCTACGTTCCAAGTGACACAGATAGTGCATTAATATGAAAACTAATGTCGTATTGGAGATCGGAGAGCAACACCTTAAAATGGCTTTGTCCAGGCCTCTGGGGCCCAGGCAGTCGAAGCTCTTCGACTGTATAACGGAGCCTATCACGTCTTTTACGGATGACCAGATAACGAAGGCCGTCTCCGAACTTTTCAAGAAATTGAAGATGAAGCCTCAGCCGCTTACCGTATCGATCCCGCGTAACTTTGTCACCGTGCGAAACCTTCACCTGCCGTCGAAAGATAAAAAAGAGATCACCCAGATGATAGACCTGCATATCCCGAGGATCGTCCCTTACAGGAAAGAAGAGGTCGTCTTCGACCATAAGTTCCTGGGGACCGACGAGATGGGGTACGCCAAGGAGCTTCTCGGTATAGTCCATGGCGGAGCCATAAGAAGGCAGGCTAAGATACTGGAAGACGCCGGCATGAGTATCGACAGGTTTACGCTCGGCTCTTACGGAGCGTGGCAGCGGATATTGAACGATTGCAAAGCCGACATAAATCCTAACGATATATATCTTCTGCTCGATGTGGACTCCACGTTCACCGATTTCATAATATTTTCCCATGAGAACCTGCTCTTTACCAGGAGCATAGCTGTAGGGGCGAATGAGATGATGGAGAATATGCAAGCTTCGCTTAAAAAACTCTTAAGTGACGCCAGGCAGTCGCTGATCATCTTTTACAGCGAAGAACTGAACAGGAAACCGGTAAAGATATTTATATCCGGGGCCGATGTCCTTAACGAGATGTATGGATCGATCGAAACAGAACTGAGTATACCCGTAAAGAGCGTGACGCTGCCGTATTCCGAAGATATGGTCAAGGCAAAGGGGCGTACCATTCCGCGCAACCTGTCTCTTTCTGCTGTGACCGAGATCGCGGTAGAAGAATCCCAAAAGGGATTAACATTCATACTTCCCGAGATACAGATAAGAAAAGCGCTTAAAGAAAAGACTCGGGAGCTGACCATAATGGGGACGCTCATTATATATATTCTCACCATATCGCTGGCAATATTCCTTGGAAGGTCGTATAACCAACAATCG
>JBAYFK010000002.1:0-24672 GCA_041667225.1 Candidatus Omnitrophota bacterium | reverse complement strand
TACATATTATCCAGGAGGTTAAAAGAATTGGTCATACCTATGACCCAAATATAAGTGATGAAAAGGTTCGCGTAATAATTGCCAAAAATATTTATTCTTAATCCTGACTTGAAGAGGACCATCGCCGCGACGAACTGGCCCAGGAGTTTCATATGCGGCCCCATCCCGATCCTATCGTCTACAAGTCCGAGAAAGAGCAATATCACAGCTCCAACGATGATCGCCGACATCTGGACGCTCATGCGCGACGCGACTATGACATCCCACTGCGATAAGATACCGATGAATACGGCGAGGAATATGGCAACGTCTCCGAGGAGAGGCGTTGAATGAGCATGTATCTTATTGTTCTGCGGGTTATCAACATAGTTGGTCTTTATAGCCACCATCCTGATGAACGGGGTGACCAAAAAAGATATCAGAGTACTTGTAATGAATACCTCAATAAAATCAGCCGTTTTTAGCACGTTTACCTCTCATATGCTTTATAGTCTGCGCCAGTATCTCGTCGACATCCGTCGTAGGCTTGAACCCTGTCAACCGGCTTATCTTCGAGATGTCCGGAGACCTGTGCCGCATATCCTCAAAACCTCCGCTGTCGAACGCTTTATCATATGATATATGCAATATTTCCGACTTCGACTTCACCTGCCTGATGATCTTCTTTGCCAACTCATTTATAGATACGGTCTTCGGATTGCCTATATTGAATATCTCTCCCACCGCTTTTTCATTTTCAGCCAAAAGGAGCAAGGCCGATACAACATCCTTTACATATGTAAAACTTCTGGTCTGCTTACCGTCCCCATATACGGTTATGGGCTTATCATCGAGCGCCTGCTTCACGAATCTCGGCATGACCATTCCATACCTGCCGGTCTGCCTAGGCCCGCATGTATTAAAGAACCTTACTATGACTACCGGCAGTTTCTTCTCCCGCCAATATGCAAGCGCCATGAACTCATCCATCGCCTTCGCGCAGGAATAGCTCCACCGCGAGATCGTTGTAGGCCCCAGCACCCGGTCGTCATCTTCCTTAAACACCCTCTTACCGGGGCGGTCTTTTCCGTATATCTCAGATGTAGATGCCAGTATAACTTTCTTCTTCATGCGTTCGGCCAGCTCCAGCACCGTCTCCGTCCCTTTTATATTAGTTCTTATCGATTCAAGCGGATTCTTTATTATATATTCAACCCCGACAGCGGCAGCCAAATGGTAGACTATATCGCATTCGCTTATGAGGCACTTCATAAGCCCCTCGTTCATTATAGTGTCTATGTGGTATGAGAACTTGGGGCTCGACTTCAAGTGCTCGATATTGTCCATACTGCCCGTGGATAGGTTATCTATGATGACGACCTCTTCTTTACGCCTCAACAGCTCTTCGGCGAGATGGGAGCCTATGAACCCTGCCCCGCCGGTAATAAGATTTTTCATTATTTTTAAGACCTCCTCGAGTTATGTTTCTGTATAAGACATTCTTTATATAACTGCTCTATATCTCTAACAAGTCTATTTTTGGAGTATTTCTCCTTTACAAGCTCCCTGCCGCGCGCGCCGAACTTTTCCCGTAAAGTGCTGTCGTCTAATAGGCGCAGCAGTTTTTCCGAAAAACCTTTTACGTCGCCGCTCTTAACCAAAAATCCGCATTCGCCATCGTTTATAACATCCCCGACACCGCCCACATCCGAGGCCACGACAGGCCTTGCCGAGGCAAGCGCTTCTATGATCGATACGGGAGTACCCTCATTCAGCGAGGTCAGGGCCACTATGTCGAGCCCTGCATATACCATATCCAGGTCCTGCTCCCAGCCTGTAAATATTACATCTTTTTCAAGGCCCAATTTTTGCGCAACACCCCCGAGATGGCTCCGGAGCTCCCCATCCCCTATTATAGCGAATTTCGCTCTTCCCTTAAAACCGCTATCGAGGACTATTCTTGCCGCCTCAAGGAACATCTCATGGTTCTTTATCGGGACGAGTCTGCCGACTATACCTATGAGCAGGATATCTTTATCTATCCTGAGCTTCTTCCTGAATCGATCGTTATCGGCGCCGTTCTTCAAAAACTTTTCAAGTTCAAAACCAAGAGGCACCACTACGCACTTTGAACCGTCCGTTACGCGCAGCTTATTCACTATTTCATCTTTTACTTTGTCGCTGACAGTTATGACGCGGTCGGTAAAAAGCGCCAGGAACCTCTCTATCCAGAGAAATATCTTTGCCTTTAACGGATTAAAGTACCCGTCAAATACGTGCCCATGAAAAGTGTGGACCTTCACCGGAACGCCCGCGCATATCGCGGCGAGCCTGCCGAGCGTACCCGCTTTTGCCGTATGAGTATGGACGATGTCCGGACGCGCTTTGCGTATTATCCGATACAATTTCCAGAATGCTTTGATATCATTTACCGGCGATATTTCCCTGCCCATCTCCGCGACCACTAAGGGGATAACGTCCTTTTCTTTGGCCAGGTACATCATATCGCCTTCGGATTCGCTCACATTACCACATACAAGAGTGTCGCTATACCCTAATCTGTTCAGCTCACTGGTCAAAAGGACCGTATGGATCGCGGGGCCGCCTACGTTCAGCCTCGTTATGATCCTGGTGATCTTTACTGCGCCCTTCGGATCCGTCTTTATATCCATCTTTTCCATTTATAGTATAGAATGCCGAGATACTCATGCATGATCCCCCTGATCTGCCTGACATTTGCCTGCCTGACAAAAACGGCGGGTTTTGCATGCAGATAGAAAGTGCTATTGAGTAAAGGCGTGTAAATTACGGTTATGTCCTTTCCTAAGTTGTTAAAGACGAGGGAGACGCGCCGCATGTTATAAGGCGAGCTGATAACAAGCGCCTTCGACCACCCTTCTTTATCGAGTATCTCCTTCGAGAATTTTACGTTCTCGTATGTGTTGGAAGCGCCCGCCTCTATTATTATATCCTTCTCGGGGACGCCAAGAGCGACTGCCAGCGCCTTCATAAGAAGGGTTTCATTAAAATGGTACTGGTAACCGGATGAAAATATAAGTTTGCCGGCATACCCCTTTTTGTAAAGGTCTACCGCGTAACCTACCCTCTCCTCATATCCTTGTCCGGCTTTTCCGGACTCGCCGACGCCGCCACCGAATACTATTATGCAGTCAGCCTTAATGGGGGGTTCGGATATCTTAAGCGGTTCAGCTAACATCCAGATAAAAGGGGTGTAGAAGATCACGAACCACAGCAAAAGCGCGGCTAGAACCGCCTTAAACACGCCTGACTTAGTATTCTCATAAAGGGCGAGGAATTTTTCCTGCCAGTTCACCGGCTCTACGTTCTTCTTCTTCTCGATCGCCTTTTCCATCAGAGCGCTCATCCCCTCTATGCGCTCGCTCCAGCCGGACCTTCTGGCGGACTCCACCCTTGCCCGGGCAAGAGCTTCGTTGTCGTTCTTCATAGCGCTCTCGACCGATCTAACGAACTTTTCATGCGTATCGGCAATATATACGAGGCCTCCGTTCTTCTCATTGGAAGACTCGACTTCAGGCAGACGGGTAGAGACGACGGGCTTGCCCATCATGTGGTATTCGTTCAGTTTTGTAGGATATACGGTCTTGGTATAATCCGATATCACATAGGGTACCGTCCCTACGTCGAACGCCCTTATATACGCGGGTAGATCTTGAAAACTTTTCTGCCCCAGAACAAATATATTCTTTATCTCTTTTAACTTCGAGAGGTCCATCTGTTCGGGCCCGACAAGCGCGATCGACCATTCGGGGCGAGCCTTCGCCATATGCACCAATAGGTCCGTATCAACATGCTTATGGACGCCGCCCACATAACCTATGACTGGCCTTTTGATCTTCTTCATATCTTCGGGCAGGCCGGGCCGTGGCTTCTTTAAGAAATCCTCGAATACGGCTGTATTTACACCGAAAGGGAATATCGAGACATTTTCATTCAGCCCTCTGCACTTGTCGGCAAGGACTTGCCCTTGAGCGAATATGATATCGCACTCTTTGATCACACGCTCTTCGATCTCTTTAAGTTTTTTAACGTTGTCGGCAAGGGCACCGAAATCGGCTATATAATAATAGACTAGGAGCTTGGCGTCTACGGCATTTATCATATCGAGCACTATCCCTGTGGGCAGGAATGTCCACACTATAGGGCTGTGAAATCCCGTCGCTTTCATCCAGCGTAAAAGCGGGGTCAGGAGCAGGTGCTTGTTGATCGTACGCGCTATATTCGAATATGGGAAAGGCAGCACTAGCGGAGAATAGACGAACAGGTTGTCCGAGACCTTCCTGAAACCTTTAACGCTCTTCATCCAATTGACTATACGCTTCTTCAGGCGGGGTATGTCCTTAATGCCCGGCGACCGTATTCCGGTATTTTCTATGAAGAGGACCCTGTTGCCGTTCCTGGCAAATGTCGACATTATCTCCTGGTGGCCCTGCCATACAAAATCCCAGTCTATGGATGATACACAGATTATATTTTCATTCTTAAGCATTGGCCTTATATCCCCAAGCCACCCAGCCTGCTGTATCTTTCAGCCTTGTGACGTTCACCTTATCGAAACCGTATTTTCCGAACATATCGTACATCTCCTGCCTGCTGAACCGGCGTTCCACGGGGGCGCCGAACCTGTCATAGAGGTCCCCTTGGAGTGAAAAAGGGCCGCCTCCGAAATTGAACGGCATATTCTCGGCTATTTTCTTTGTAGCATCGAATTTTCTCAAAAGTCTCGATGGCAAAGTGAATAAGACAAAGACTACCGGCGATGCCGCCCAAGACAGGAAAAATAAGAACTTTTTCGGAAGCCGCGAGGTCACGAGCCTGAAAATCGATACGAGCTTAAGGCAAAGATACTTCGCGATATTTTCGGAATGGTCTTCATACAAATATACGAACGCGGGCGCTCCTTTCTTCAGTACCCTGGCCATCTCTGAAAGCCCTTTGCCCGGATCCGAAGTATGATGGAGAACGCCGAATGAATAGGCAAAATCAAAACTCTCGTCTTTTGCCGATATTTCGAGAGCTGAACACTTTACGGGCAGAACATTCCCTAATCCGGAAACGAGCTCTTTTGTCTTGAATATCCCGTCGCTTATATCGATACTGACAAGCTTAACAAGAGGATTGGACCTGGCCATGAGATAAGTGTCATAGCCGCAACCGGAACCGACCTCTATCCCGAGTTCCCCCCTTACGATAGGCACATCGATGACTGCCTGCATGGCATTATAATGCCATTTATCCTGAGGAGGGCTCTCTAAGGAGCGGTTCCATAACAATCCGTATGTCTTTTCTGTCTCTTTTTGGATACCCATAAGCTCATCCGCCCTATTATTATATAAAATATAGATTATAGTATAATATTAGGATAGACGCAAGCTAATAGGTGATGTGGTAGCGGAGTATGGCTTTCATCATACTTTTTGGCAGGCTTGTTAGTAAATATAGAACAAAATACTTATAATCGTACCATCTGCACTTTTTCAGGATCTCTCTTGCCTTGGCAGGATTCCCCTGCGCTACCTCGGCCTTAGCTCTTAAGAATTCTACTTTTGAGCTGATCTTAGCCAGGGCATTACTGTATTTGGAGGCAAAGAGAGGGTCCATCCGTTTGAATTTCTCGATTATATAGGCAAGTTCGTCGGGATATTTTTCTGTGAACATCAGCTTGACAGTTCCGGACCCTTCATGCACCCTGTAAAGAGCAAGCGGTTCGTTCACATAAGCGGCCTTCGACTTATACAAAAGCCTCATGAAGACATCGTACTGCTCCCAAAGATAAAGTTTTTCGTCAAATAGAGTATCGAGTCGGTCAAGATCGCTTTTGCGTACGACCGCCGTCAACAAGCCGACCGGATATGCGTAAAAAAATCTTTCGAAAACGTCTCCCTCGGGCTGGGGACGCCTGAATTTGATCTTTTTTCTCTTCCCGGAATAAAGACGGTAATAGTTGGAATACACGAGCCCTACGTCTTTTTTTTCGTCGAGAACCTTTACCTCTTTTTCAAGCTTGGATCCCAGCCATACATCATCGCAATCGAGGAACGCGATATACTTACCGCGGGCTTTCTCTATGGCCAGATTTCTCGCATGCCCTAACTGAACGTTCGTTTCGCCCCTGAAATATTTGACCTTGTCATCATAGCTTTTTGCTATTTCGGCACTATTATCCGTAGACGCGTTATCCCAGAAGACTATCTCCCAGTCCTTATATGCCTGGCCATATACGCTATCTATAGCCTCGCGCAGGAATTTTGCGCTATTGTAACAATTCATTATCACGCTGACCGAAGGCGTCATTATAGTATTCCTATTTCCACTTGTAGGGTATTTTATTATCGTCTATCGCCGTCGTCACGGTCTCTTTCGGATCATGGACGATATCTGTGCAATTTGCGATCATGGCGGGAGATTTACCTGACGCCTTGAAGGAATACCAGATCTGCGGCGGGATGCGCAGAAGACAGTAATTCCCGTCGCCAATAATGACCTCCTGGACCTCTCCTTTTGACGCGGATGAGGAGCGGTCGTCAAAAAGAACAACTTTGACAGATCCTACAGGCACTGCAAAATGCTGAGTCATCTTAGAATGCTTCTTCCATCCCTTTATCACGCCCGGGTTGACTGTCGAGAAATAGACCTCCCCGAACCGTTTAAAGAACGGGTCATCGGCGCGGATCATGCGCATCACCTTGCCTCGATCATCGGAGAATGTTTTAAGCTCTTCTATCAATACTCCCTCTATCATTATCTCTTCCTCCCCGTCACCCATGGTACATTGCGCTCGTAGGCTTTATTGACATATTCATCGATCTGATTATAAGAAAGCTCTTCCGCAGCGCTTACCTTACCGTAGTAATTCTTATACCAATCGGCTGTGAACCGTATACTTTCTTTGAAATTCAAGGCGCTCGACCAGCCCAAACGCGAACGCGCTTTTGCGCAGGATAACTTAAGAAGCTTCGACTCTTTCTTCCCGTCCTTTACGGGGACATATTTCCAGCTCCCTTCCCCCCAATATGACAGGAAGAGTTCCATCACCTCGCGGACCGACTTGGCTACCATTTCATTGGGGCCAAAATTAAAAGCTTCGCCGTGCGCCATCTTCGGCCTTTCGAGCAGATACTGTCCGAGATAGAGGTATCCGCTGAGAGGCTCCAGCACATGCTGCCATGGCCTCGTCGCCTCAGGGTTCCTGATCATGACGCTCTTTCCTTTTGAAAGAGCCCTGACGCAATCCGGTATTATCCTATCTTCCGCCCAATCGCCTCCGCCGATCACGTTACCTGCGCGCGCAGTAGCTATCTTTAGGGAATTCTTTCCGCTGAAGAACGATCTCATATAGGCCTTCGCCGCTATCTCCGCGCAGGCCTTTGATGCGCTGTACGGGTCATTTCCGCCAAGCAAGTCGCTTTCCTTATAACCTTCGGCCTTTTCAACGTTTTGATAGCACTTGTCGCTCGTGATGATGACTGCCGCTTCAACCGATCCGGAGCTGCGCAGACATTCGAGCATATTTACCGTCCCGCCGAGATTGGTAAAGAACGTATCCTGCGGCATATCGTAAGAACGCCGCGCCAAGGCCTGCGCGGCCAGATGGAATACGATATCCGGCGAAGAATCGTCGATCGCCTTCTTTAAACTGTTAAGATCCCTGACGTCGCCTTTGACATGTTTTATCTTTTTACGTAACCCTAGCGCTTCAAAGTTAGAGGGCTTAGTAGGAATATCCAAGGAATACCCGGTCACCGATGCTCCGAGCCCCAGAAGCCATAACGTAAGCCATGAACCTTTAAAGCCGGTATGGCCTGTTATAAATACGCGCTTGCCTTTATATACGTTCCCGAATGGCCTTGTCATCTATCCCGTCCTTTTTATCTTTTCCACGGCGCCTTGCCAGTCTGCCATAATTCTTCGAGCAGCTGCCTGTCCCTTACGGTATCCATGCACTGCCAAAACCCTTCGTGCTTATATGCCATTAGCTCGCCGTCGCGGGCGAGACGCTCCAGGGGGTCTCTCTCGAGAATACTGTCGTCTTTTCCCAGATAGTCGAATATCTCCGGCTCAAATACGAAGAAACCGCCGTTGATCCAGCCCTCGGCCGTTTGTGTCTTCTCTTTAAACTTCGTGACACGGTCTTTCGAGTCAAATTCCATGCCGCCGAAACGCGCTATGGGCCTTACCGCCGTGACTGTCGCTATCTTTCCGTGAGACTTGTGGAATTTGGCCAGCTTCTTTATGTCAATATCGGCGACACCGTCACCGTAAGTGAGCATGAACGCGTCTTTTCCGGCAATGGCGCGAAGCCTGGCTATCCTTCCTCCGGTCATAGTATTCGCGCCGGTATCGATGAGGTGTATCTTCCAGTCTTTATGGCCGCCGTTCTTAACATCGGCCTTGCCCGTCTTCAGGTCTATGGTGAGATCGCTGTGGTGGAGGTTATAATTGAGGAAGTACTCTTTGACAACCTCTCCCTTATAACCGAGAGCGACTACAAACTCATTGAAGCCGTAAGAAGAATATATGTTCATTATGTGCCAGATCATCGGTTTTCCGCCGATCTCTATCATGGGTTTAGGCTTAGCTACCGTCTCTTCGCTCAACCTCGTCCCCAGCCCTCCGGCCAAGATCATCACTTTCATCATCGCCTCCCGGTTTTCATGTTCTCTTTATAATATCGAATAGTCTTTTTGAGTCCCAACTCAAGGCTGGTACGCGGCTTCCATTTGAGCAGGCTTTTTGCAAGAGCAATATCTGCGTAAAGCGCCATATTCTCATTCTTTTTGTATGGATAAGCGCCGAATATGGGTTTTCCCCCGCCAGTGAATGCCATAATTTTTTTTACCACATCCTTGATCTGAACTCTCTTGCCCGAACCTATATTGATAACGCGCCCTTTCGCCGCACTGGATAATGCAGCCGCGATAAATGCCTCGCAAACATCGTCGATGTAACAAAGATCCCGCAATTGCAACCCTTTGGATGTCTTGAACGCTTCATCCTTCAGGCATCCCTCAATGACTTGAGGCAGGAACCTTTTATTATCCTGTCCCGGACCGTAAACAAGGAAGAGCCGCAGCACAACACCTGGAAAGCCTTCCGAACCATATAACATATTTATGAAGTACGAGGAAGCCGTCTTCGAAAAAGCGTACGGCGATATAGGGCACTCCCTCATCGACTCCTTTTGAGGCGCACGGGAATTGCCGTATTCGTCACTCGTCCCGACGGCAACGAAAGCTTTAAGGCTCTTCCTGTCGAGCGCTTCGATCAGGTTGACGAGTCCCGTAAAGTGCGCCTTCACAACTTCTTTACCGCCGCTAAAATATGGAGTATGATCTATATAGCCGCTGAGGTTAAAGACATAGTCAAATCTCTTCCCAACAAGGACCTTTTTCAGTCGTTTCAAATCGGCAATATCGGCGTACAAAGTCCGGACGCCATTTATGCGGCGCTTATCCTGAGGTAAAACCAGGCATGTAACATGCGGGGTAAATTCAAGGCACTTTCCGGCCAAATGGCTGCCTATGAAACCGGTGCCGCCTACTATCAGTATCCTGTCCTTCATTGACAATGTTTTCATTTTAAGAACGCGTCCAATCCTTCCTTGTTTACCGGATAAAAATATTCTTTTACATACTCCTGCGCCTTCTTTAATTCATCTCTAAAGTGAGGATCATCCATGCCGCATAGTTCGCTGATAACGGGTAACAGCTGTTCCGGCGTACTGGCAGTTCTCTTAAGGAATGAACACTCAAAAAGCGGATCGACCTCAAGAGGATAGTTGATGTCCATATATACGACGGGGCGGCCCATCTTCAACGCTTCTATACAAACGGTGGTCCATGTATACAGCACTATACAGCATCGCTCGATCTCCTTGACGATCGGCGGATTGTCGGAAATGATAAAATTGTCCGGCAAAGAGAAACCTATCCCTTTCATGACTTCATCGCGAGGCGTAGCAGGATGCAGCCGAAAATATATTTTCTTACGGCTTTCGGCAAGGCCTGATCTAAATATAAACTGGAACGCCTTTACCGTGTCTTCTATAGTGATCGTCAAAGGAACAAAAATATCTCCGTCGGTTTCTCTCGGCAGCTCTCCAAGGCTGAAGAGATACTCCTGTCTCAGCGCGCATCCGGTATCGAATATATCAGCCGGATAGTCCCCTATCCTTTTCATGATATCCCTTGTCCTGGAGCCCATCGTAATGATCTTATCCGGCAGAGGCATGGTCTTTCTTTCGGATGGCCCGGGAAAATACGCAAAATTATTCTTCGGCACAAAGGCGTGCTGAAAACCTGCTATCTTTATTTTCGGGCCGCAGCTGCGTAATCCGAGCATACTCATCTTCTCCCATGCGTAATTCTCGAAAGTATAGATGAACCTCTCTATAGGGATAGCGGCGGCCAGTCTTTTGCAGGAATAATACTGAAGTACTGCTCCAAAAAAACGTGTCGTGGTGATATCCTGCCGCAGCTCATGCAACACAAGATGATTTAACGGCCGTCCGTTAAAAATAATCTCATTCTTTATTCGCGGGCGCAAAAATAGTGATACGAACAGGCATTTGAGGACGTCGGCTCCCCTAAGGTAGAAGTCCGTCGGCACAATGAGATTAACGCGATCTTTTTCAAAGAGCCTTACCAGCCCCTTAAAGCCGGATAAGATACCCGCGAAGATCAAAACTTTCCTGCCGCTGGCTGAGACATGAGCCAACAGGCGATTAAAATACGGGTCCTGGTACGATCCTGTTTTATAACTGCGGTGATCTGCCCAAGTCCTTATTACCACATAAATGCTTTTTTTATCTATGGAGCGCCTTTTAGTCCTCATTACCATACGGACATACAGCAAAAGACCGTATTCATATAACGCTCTCGCAATCTGCTTTAATACGCCGGCGCATATCCCGACGGCATCACAAATACCATCATGTATAATGCCGATACGCGAGCAGCGTATATCAAAGTGGGCGGCATAATTATTCCTTATTTGAGACCGCAATGCCTTATCAGAACAAATGACCGCAATATCCGCATCGCCCGATCTCTTGATCAGGCCGTCCAAATATTGCATTTTATAGATACGCACAAAAAGTTGTGAAGAGAACGTGCTCTTCTCAGATACGGACCCGGCCCACCAGAATGGCGAATCCGTTTTAGCGCTGAATGACGAGATCAGCTCGAGATACTGTTTTTCCAGCAGCGCCTTATCCAGGCCGTTTTTATCTTCCACCGGTGCATTCAAGTCCGCCGTCACTAAGCCGTTACGAACCGAACTGCGGTATCGCGATAACTGATCGGGGCCTGAAACCAGGAAGAGATCCTTCATTTCATATATCTCTTAATTAATTTGTCCGTCTTCATCAGAGCGCGTATCGCCTCGAGATCTTCGGGCGTATCTACGCTTATATGGGCGCTATCGACATTAACCGCCCTTATCTTATATCCATTTTCCAATATCCGCAGATACTCATTGAATTCCGTCTTTTCAAGCGGCGTCTGCTCCCAGGAAGAGTATTTCATCAAAAATTCCCTCCTGAAGGGCACGATAAAACACATCTTAAGCATGGTATCGACTTGTGAACGCGCATCGCTCGGAAGGTCGTTGCGTGAACAATAGAGTATGTTGCCTTCCTTGTCTAGAACAGCTTTAATATCGGAGGGACTGTTCTTCTTTTTATACGGCGTGACCAACACGGAGACCTGCAGATCTTTATCATTCAACAAAGGTTTTATAGCTGCATCTATATGCTGCGGATCGAGCATGGGCTCATCACCCTGGATATTGACTACTATATCCGCGTCAAGCTTGGAAGCCACCTCAGCGATCCTGTCAGTCCCGGTATTATGTTTAGAGGATGTCATTACGGCCTTGCCGCCGTGTCGTTTTACCTCGTCCATTATAGCGCTGCTGTCGGTCGCGACTATCACATCATCAAGCGCGGACGAAAGCTGACAGCGTTTCATCACATGTATGACCATCGGCAAGCCCTCGATATCTATAAGAGCCTTATTCGGCAGGCGCGTAGACTTGAGGCGTGAGGGTATGATACCTACTGCTTTCATTACAGGTCTCCTATTCTATCGCGATCTTTGAAACATCTTCGACAACATACGGAGTGAGCTTCTTAAGCTCTTCTTCCGTAGTAAGGCCGCTCAAGACAGCGATCGAGGCTTTGAACTTCGCGCTTATCCCCATCTGTATATCCGTTCTGGCATCACCGATCACTACCGATCTCTGCGCGGGAATATTCAGCTTAGATCCTATATATTCCAGCATATCGGGCGCGGGCTTCGGGCTCTTTACCATGTCGGATCCTACCACAAGGTCTACCGCATGGCGGATATTTAAAAAATCTACAGCGAGCTCGGCTCGGCGTGTTTTATCGGTAGTGGCAATGGCAACACTCGCCTTTTTTTGTTTTATGTCGTTAAGGAGTTTCAACGCTCCGTCTATAGGTTTTATAAATCCGGTTAAAAGATCAATGGACCGTTCGTCTACCTTTTTAAAAACATCGAAACATGTCCTCGATACATCCTTGCAGCCCTGGACTGAAAGGTAATTCTCAGCAGCAGCTTGAACGACCTCCCTGGGGAACAGTCCGACGGGGCCTTCCGGTTTCAGCCTTTTCCGGGGAATATCTATACCCATCTCGGACATGAGAGGCGCTTTATGGCCATTCTCAGGCAGTCCGCATGCTTCACAAAGTCCGACCGCCCTGAGTTCTACCATATGATACCAATAGCTATAAAGATCCATTATGGTGCCGTCCTTATCGAACACGAAAAGATCTATGCCGGTTATGCACTTATTACCGATCCGTATATCCGCCACTATGCATTCCCCCGTTTACCAGACAATATCACCGATGTTTTCCCTTACTAGCTTTTCCGCTCGCTCAACCGCCTTTTCGATATCTTCATGGCAATTCATAAAATCATCTTTTTTCAACCATTCTTTTATGATGCTGCGTGCGAACGTACCGATGGTGACTCCGTTATAAGCAATGCCGCACATATCGGCAAGTTTCGCGGTAAGACTGTTAGTTCCGCCGGATAGCAGCACCTTAACCCCAAGGGCGCTCTTCATGATCATATCTGCGATAGCAATCGCCTGGAGGGTAGTATTAAAGTCGTCCTTCCCTCCGGACATCGGCACTCCGTCGGCCTGTATTATAAGCCTATCATTAGATATGGATCTTGCTTTCTTTATCCTGTCACGCAAATGGGAATCCGAAAGGTGGAGCCTGTCAAGGCACATGCTCACATATCCGTCGGACATTATCTGGTCTATCATCGACCACTCCTCGAATATAGAATCAGAATCCGGAACGGCCGCGTGAAGCTCTAGCTGTTCAACGCCCAATTTTTTGCATTCTGTTAATATTGACCGGAGATCCTTGTTCTTATGATAGAACTTCACAGCGCCCACCCGGCATACGGCATCGCAATCACCGCAACCTATGCATTTAGCCTCAATGATTTTCAATTCTTTTGTTATGGCCCTCGTTTTGCATTGTTCTATGCACGAACCGCACCTAACACATTTTTCCGTTATTTCAGCCTTCCGGACATGAGGATCGCCGCGCATCCCTATACTCACGTTGATGAAGGGCCTTATAGTGATATTTTTCTTTATTTTCGGGGCGTAGGCCAAAGCCTCATCGATACCTTTCAAGGCGCTCTTTACAACGTCCGTGTTCGCAGAAACATCCATGCCCTTTGCTCCGGCAAGGGTGTATACGAAAGCGAGTTTTTCAACCTCAGCGGCATCTTCGTTACCGGCGCCGCACACGAGTTTAAAGAATTTGCGCCTGTTCAACAGGTCTGTCATTACATCAAATCTTGTCATAGGCCAATATCCAGTTCTGTATGCCGCTGTAAAAATAATTGTGGCTCGTAGGCGTTATTATATGGAGCCCTTCTTTATGACGTTCTGTCAGATAGTGATTAATATTCTTAAGCATCGTTTCATTCATATTATGCTTTTCCATAAGCAGTTTAAAATTATCGGCATCTTCAGATTCTTTATAAAAATGGAGGTCCCGCGAGAGAAAAGCGTCTTTCTGTTTATATCCGTCCATTCCTGCTATGAATATACGCCTGGCGCCCATGACGATGGCGACCCCTGCCATGAGGATCGAGACAGTCCTGCAGTTCGATGTAATGATGCCTTTTTTTATATCAAAGTCGGTAGACGCATTACTGAGATGAGCGAGCCATTCGAACGGCCTGGATGTATGTTCCTTTATAAAATCATCGTCAAAACTCGTAGATAATAATAGTTTAGAATCTTTGCTGACCGCATCGACATAATTTATGAAACGCTTCTTATTACTGAACGCATGATAGTCGGGTACAAATAGGCCCCCCAGATAGTTGGCGCCCATTACGATAGGATCGTATTTATCGATGAAACTCTTTATATCCTGCTCGCAGGCCTTAAGGCTCGGCCCGTTACCCAGGATCAGGAAATCACGGTCTTTGTGGCGGTCCTGATATGCGGCCGGGCGGTCTTTTAAAAGCATCTTCAGCTCTTTCGGGTCATGATCTATGCTGGCCGACTTTTCCACGCCGCTGACAAATCCGCTTTCCATTATCTTGTCGATCACGCCCTTATCGAATCCGACAGGATTCAAACCTTTTACGACCTCCAGCGCTTTCATCATATCATCTACGCTATATTCATGATAATCGGCAAGATGTTTTGCATAATTCGGGTGGACCTCGAGTATGCCGGATAACATGTAAGGCAAGCTATAGCCCCACCCTAGATCCTGCTTTAAAGCAACAAAATAGCGGTCTATGAGATCCAATATCGGTATAGAATTATACCGCTTGTGGCCGAGCGTCTTTTCGATATAAGCGACCATAACTTCCAAAGGCAGGTTACCTGCGCCGCGCCCCATACCGTATATCGTCCCATCGATTATATCCGCTCCGCAGTTGACCGCCTCCAGGCTATTTGCAAAAGCCAGCTGCAGGCTGTTATGCGCGTGAAAACCTATTCTTTTTCCGGTCAGCTTTAAAACTTCGACATATCTCTTTATATCTTGAGGGAATAGCGAGCCATAACTGTCCGCTATATACACGTAGTCCAGAGAAGACTCTGTTAACGGTTTTATAATATCTGAGAGCTCCTTCTCGCTTAAAGAGGAGATGCCCATAAGCTGGAGAGAGGTCTTGTAACCCTTTGCCTTGATATCCTCGCACAACCGCATCGCTTCTTTTATCTTATCTTTGTGGCAGGCAACCCGGTACATCTTTACACGGCTGGTTCCAGCTTCCGGAATAGACTCAAAGTCGCCCTTGCCTATGTCTATCATAAGCGCCGCGCTTATACCCGATACCCCGCTCATCATCTCATTGACCAGGTCCTCGGAGACTGAACGCCATATAGATTCATCCTTACCCGACGGCTGGTTCCTGAAACCAAGCTCCACAATATCCACCCCGGTCTTGGAAAGGCTCCGGCATATCTCCTTGACCATCTTTTTGCTGAACGCCCAGTCGTTGAGATAACCGCCGTCCCTTACGGTGCAGTCCAATATTTCAAGCTTCTTATTCCCCGTCTTCTTCATATTATAAACCGGGCCTTTTTTTGAATTCGGAATATATCCCTTTATACGTCTCCGCTATGAGCGCGGAATCCACTTTATAAGTGAGATATCGCACTCCGCAATCTATGAGCACGTCCAAATACTTCTCGTCCGCCGCAAAAGAACCGCACACCTTGCCTTTGCCTCTGATCATCTTCGCGCACCTTTTTACGGTTTCCAGGACCTGCGGATCCTCTACCTTGCCGGGTTTCCCCAATGATTGGGATAGATCATACGGCCCGATAAACACCACATCGATACCGGGCACGTCCAAGATATCTTTCAGGTTCTTCACGCCGGGCGCACCTTCTATATGCGCTACAACGATGGTATTTTCGTTCGCAAGTCTGGCATGATCTTTCGCTTTCATGCCGTATCCGCCAGCTCTGGTAAAAGGCGAATACCCCCGGCATCCTTCCGGGTGGTATTTGGCCGCGCTTACAACCGCTATCGCCTCTTCTTTAGTCGATACGTGAGGCACGTGGACACCCGAAGACCCTATATCGAGAGCCTTTAATATCATATGAGGCATATTCGCGCCGACGCGGATAAGCGCAGGAACTTCCGCCACTTCAGCCGCCCTTACCAGGTCCTCGGCCTTTTCCATGTCTACAGGCCCATGTTCGGAATCTATAACGATAAAATCTATGCCGCTGGAACATATAGCATTCACGAGCGGCGCCGAAGGAATGATATTCCAGGTACCGAACACCATGCCGCCTTTAGCCAGCTTCTCTCTCAAATTTGTATTTTCCATACCGATCATTCCTCCCCGATTCTTTGATATACCGCTATAGAGCTCACGTCGTTTTTTCCTGATTCGCGGATCGAGCCGTCCGATGGCCTCAAGAATTTGACCAGCCTAAATCCGTTCCTGTAAAACTCGTATTCCCATAATCTTGGGTAAAGCAACCCGAGAGAGTCTTCATCTACGAACACGACATACTTCCGCGAGATCGCACATATGTATTTTACGATATCAAATGACGGATGGACGAGCGATATGCTTGCCCCGCCGGAGAATACCATGCCGAACTTGCGTTTTTCGTCGACAAATCTCGGCAGTACAGATTCAAAACTGCCGATATTCAATTCTATATCATTAAGATCATATCTCTTCCTGCCATGCTCTATTGCGCCGGCACAGATATCGATACCGCATAGATTTTTATATCCCCGCTTCTTCAATTCATTTAAGGTATAACCGCAGTTACATCCGAGGTCAAGCATCGGGTCATCCTTAACCATACGAGCATCGATCTCATTAAACAGCGTAGACGTATGCGTTGAATTAAGGTTCTCGTACTTATCATAGCCATACGGATCTCCGGGACCTTGAGAACTCCAATGACCCCTTTCACGGTTTTTATGCGGGTCCAATTTAAATATAAAACGCGGACAAAAAGTATAGAACGCTTTCTGCACGTAAGTCTTATTATTTCTGAACAGACCGAACATTGCCTCAAGTCTCCTTATGGCCCTTAAACCGTGATCTTGTTCGTGCTATACAGTTCATGGTAGAGCCCCTTTTTCCCGATCAATTCGCTGTGGCGACCCTCTTCCGAGACCTTCCCGTTATGGATCACCATTATCTTATCGGCATGCATGATCGCCGATAACTTATGAGATACTATGATCACGGTCCTCCCTTTCGCCGACTTGTCTATTGCGCGCTGCACCAATGTTTCAGAGACGCTGTCCAGCGCGTTTGTCGCCTCATCCAATATCAGCAATTCCGGATCTCTATATACCGCGCGCGCGATCGCTATCCGCTGTCTCTGCCCGCCTGATAACTTTACGCCTCTATCGCCTACGATAGTATCATAGCCTTGAGGGAACTCGCTTATGAACTCATGCGCACTTGCCTCGTTTGCAGCGCGAACTACCGCTTCCATGTTAATGTCCTTGGAGGCCAAGGCGATATTCTCTTTTATAGTACCGTGGAACATGAAATTATCCTGCGTAACCAGGCCTATCCTGTCAAGCCATGACGATATGCGGACCGCGTTCAGATCAGTGCCGTCTATACAAATACTGCCTTCCGAAGGACGCAACAACCGCGTCAATAGATCCACGATCGTCGACTTGCCTATGCCCGAAGAACCTACTATCGCAACGGTAGAGCCTTTATTTATATCGAATGCCAGATCTTTAAATAACGATTCACGGCCTGAATAGGAAAAGGAGACTTTCCTAAATGATATTTTATTCGAAAATTTTTCGACCTCGACCGTTCCGTCACTTATCTGTTCCGGCGCCGTCAATATCTTGTGCGCTACCTCAATAACCGGCAGCAGCCCGAAGAAGGATATCAGCTGCACCCCCATCGAATTAAAACACGGTATTATCCTTTGCACCGAATATCCGAATATCGCGATAAGCGGAAGGATGGCCACAAAACCGCCGGCATAACGGATCTTGGCTACTACCAGAAAGATCAAGAGCGATGACATAACTATAAATTCTATCATTGCTTGAGGTATTATCAGCCAGGCGGCTTCATTGATACTTAGTTTGGAATATCTGGCTGCAGAAGCCTTAAAACGGTCGATCCAGGTGTCGATATACATAAATACCTTGATCTGCTTGATGCCGGTGAACGCTTCAGCCGCAAGCTCATTCTGATTTTGAAGTTCATTGACCTTTTCTTTGCCGAGAGAATACGATATTTTTCCGCCGATCACTTTAGTGACAAAATAGTAGACCACCGCCAGAGCCATGATGAACATGGTGACGAATGGGGATATAAAAAAGAGCGTCGCCATTATCACAGCTATGCGAAGGGCGTTGACCGCTATCCTGGGAATATAATCAAAAAATACGGAAGCTTCGGATGGAATGGTATTGGTCCTGTGCATAAGCCAGCCGTGTTTATGCTCAAAGAAGAACGGATACTCTGCGTTAAGGAATTTACCGAATATCCTATTGTGCAGATCCCGCTTGATAATAGACGAGAAATAGAAGCCCGAAAACTGGCTAAGAAAAGAAGCTATAGTCTTGAGCAAATAGCTTATTATCAGCAAAACGCAGCTCATGATAAAAATATCATTTATTGAAAACGCACTGGAGATGGCTTGAACAATAGACAATATCCTGGAATTGGCGCCGCTGGAAACCGCAGCTCCCAGAGTCTGATTCAGGACGGTATAGGTCAGAGCTATCGTTATACCCTCCATAAAAGCATATATAACAAGCGAAGCAAATACCGCCACAAGAAGAAGCCTGTAAGGCCTGAGCAGATACATGATAGCCTGGGTCGTATTTTTTTTCATGAAAGGTAGAAGCAATATCACTTTTTTTATGTGCCCTGATATTTTATTCATAATTTACCATTTTCACGTCGTTCGTTATTCCGCTTTAATGAAACTAAGGCTCTTCTCAATATTCCTGATAAATTTCTTTGGGATCATCCGGGAAAAAAAGCTCTCTATGCCGGGTGATACCTTCCAGATCGCATGAGATGATCTTATAAGAACATACACTAGGGTAAATCTACATAAGTTCATGTGCCGTTTTGAATAAAGTTTAAATACCTTCCAACAGAACCCCTCCATCTCTCGTCTCCACTCGGCTGAATAATTCCAGTAATAATCCGGCTTGTACAGCGGGAGCAAATATTTAGTGAAACTATAGAATAAAGGTGTGGGTCTTTTTGACGGCCACCCCTTCCAATGCTTCTCAGGATCAAGCCACCAGTTAGTAAACCCAAATTCTCTGTGATACCTATTATAAAGTTCGGTATTGGGATAAGGTACGGGCGTAACAACTACATTATACAGGTTTAACATTAGCGGTATCGTATATAAAGTTTCTATATTCTTTCGCAGATGTGCCTTCTTTTCCCATGGAAAACCCACTATTGTGTTAAAATTGACTTGGGTAAATTTAGCTGATTCTAATGCTGCGAGCCCTTTTTTGATCGTTTCGACATCGTATTTCTTATTTATCCCTTTCAAGGTCTCGTTATTCCAGCTCTCAATGCCGAAACTCATCCTGACAAAACCGGCTTCCTGCATCTTACGAAGCAGCATGGGGTCTATGCTATCTATGCGCGCCCTCAATGACATCTTTATCTTCAACTTATCGTTCAATATAAGATTGCATAGGTCCATGATACGCTGTTTTGAAAGAAGTATCTCGTCATCCTGAAATGCTATTTTTTTGACACCATATTTCTTCACCAGATCTTTTATTTCGTCAAATATATTCTGCGCGCTCCTGAGTCTATATGTCCTGCCAAAAACATTATGGCCGCAGCAGAATATGCAATTGAACGGGCAGCCGCGGCTCGAGAAAATGGCCCAAAATATAGGGTTTGAATCGACATCATCACTCCCGGTATAATTTTTAATCGGAAAATCTTCAAACGCCGGGAACGGGATCTCATCCAAATTCTCTATAAGAGGCCTGACAGAAGTCCTGTATACGGAACCATCTTCTCGTTTTATGCACAATCCGCGTATATTATCCAGATCACTACGGTTCCCGGAATAATAATCCGCCAGCTCCACAATGGTATTCTCGCCTTCTCCCAATACTACAATATCAACGCCGTTAGCCAAGGCTTCTTCGGGCAACGGATTAACATGGGAACCTCCAGCCACTATGGGTATTCCCATCTTCCTGAGATCATTTATATACTCGTATGTCTGAGCTATGTAGCTGATCGTCAATGTAATACCGATAAAATGAGGCGCATATTCGGAAACAATCTTTTTCACACCATCCGGATCGATCGATTTATAGGGCGCGGTCGCGTCTACAACTCTCACTTCGTGTCCGGCCTTCCGCAGTGAAGACGCCAGATACGCAAGGCCCAGTATTATCTCTGTCGACCTGGCCGCAGTCGGCGGATTAAGCAATAAAACCTTTGCTTTCTTCTTAAAATGATCCATTATAAGCTTTCCTTCCTAAGTGAGTTTTTTAAGCCTTTTATATTTTATCTCGGCCATCTCCCAATCGTCTTCGTTGTCCATATCCTGGGTTTCAAATTCGGATAGTTCCATAGCAACCGTGTTATCCATGATGAACTTTTTTTTCTCAAGAAAAGCTGATGTATTCAGCCAATAAAACTGCCCGGCATCATGGTAAGCTGAGGACAGGTCCTGCGATCTATCGTCGATCCTCTCCGGACATATCATCGATAACCGGCCGTTCTCTATTTTTAACGCCCGCTGAATAGGGTAGCTGAAACGCACGACCGGAATGACCGAATCAGCGCAAGTCTTTCTAATAACATCAAACGACTTCTTCAGTATTGAGGGGGTCACGAAAGGCGCTGCAGGATATATACAGCAGCAGTATTTGAACTGTATTCCCATCTTTCTGTATTCAAGCAGCACTTCCATTATGGCATCTGCGGTAGTAGCATAGTCTCCGGAGGCTTCTTCCGACCTTAAAAAAGGGACCTTGGCGCCGAATGAAAGAGCGGTCTTTTGTATCTCCATATCGTCCGTAGAGACCATGACTTCGTCAAAACATCGCGCATTTAGCGCTGCGTCTATCGAATACTTCAGTATCGGCTGTCCCAAAAAATCCCTGATATTCTTCCGCGGTATACGCTTACTCCCACCGCGAGCCGTAATGATAGCTATGCTGTTATTCATAAAAGACTCCATCGGATGTTTTCATTCGGTTATATAAAATTCTTTGTTAAAAAAATAACACGGGTTTTCCTGCAATTTTTTGTAACCTGAATCAAATGCTTCCCGAGAGTACACCAGCTGTATCTTACCGGATCCGAGATCCGACTCTTTAACAAGATCTTCTTTTTTAAGATCCCGCTCAAAGGATGACAGATCAGCCTGAAAACCTGGTTGGAGATGCCTTACAAAACTGAAGAAGGGGCCCTTCACCAGCTGCCCATCCTTATATACCGGTGTAAAATATGCCTTATGATAACAATGAGAGACGCCAACCATATGCTCAATATAAAGAAAAAATGTAAGGCCTTCGGTAATGTTCGTCCCTAGAAAAAGTATCTTGGCGCTTTTTTTATAAAGCCTGTCAAAGACCGATTCATATCCGAATGCCGATCGGCTAACGTTATCGCATATCAAATTTTTATTCTTACCTAACGCGGCAAATGAAAAATGCGGGTGCAGGCAGCGGACAGAATCTTTCTGGTTCCGGACGAATTCCCCGAACATGCATAATTCCGAAGGAGATTTCTCGTGATCGTATGCCTTGCCATGAGCAAAACTGTATGTGAAGGTAGGTACAACGATAGTCCCGTCCTGAGCGCCTACGCTTTCCGTCAGCGCGTTAAGGTATGTGTTGAGAGACTCCTGCTTACTCTTCGCATCCTTGACCCTGCCGAGCCTGCCGAGATTTGAAAAGACCAGCACGATGTCGCCTTTAGATATCCCGGCAGCCTTAAACGCCTTCAACATATCTTCCCTGGTCACATCGATCATACGAGCGCCCTTTCCGATACTTTTCTAGATACGAAATCGCCCATCTTTGCAATTGTATCAAAATTATCAAAAGAGATCTCTTCCCCCTTGATCTTTATATTGAATTTTCTCTCCATAGCAGTCGCTATTTCGACGACATCCATCGAGTCTATGCAATGGGTCATGAGCAAAGGCTCGTTCTCGTTGAACTCTTTACCCGCGATCTCCCTCATAATCTCTTGTATCTTTTTTATCTCTTCCGTCATGCCTCTTCGTGCATCTCCCTTATCTTTTTGCGGTCTATCTTACCGTTCCTGTTAACGGGTATCTCATCCTGAATAATTATCCTGCTCGGCACCATATAATGAGGCAGCTGTCCGGAAATATACCGCATCAGCTCACCTGTGTTGAGAGCGGCATTATTCTTAGGCTTTACCACGCTCGACAGCACATTTTTATTTCTTTTCTTATGTACAAAGCAGACAGCTTCATCGATGCCGGGGAACCTTTTCATATGGACCTCTATGTCCATCAATTCAACACGGTAACCTTTCAACTTCACCTGAGAATCCATCCTCCCTTTGCAGAAAAATACCTCATTATACTGCTCTACTATATCTCCGGTATGAAAAAAGCTGACGCCGTCTATTACCTCAAACCTATCGGCACCCACCCCCCCCAGATAACCGGGAGTGATCTGGCACCCGCTAAGGAGAAGTTCTTTGTCTCCCGTAACACGTACAGTGTTCCCTTTTAAGGGCTCCCCTATAGGAACAAATCCGAATTGCTCATACTCCGCAAGGTCTTCCTTGGAACATTTATGGTAAAAATTCTCCACCCCCGTCTCAGTGAGGCCGTAAAAATTATAGATGTTCGGTACGGCCATGTTATCTATACAGTAACTTAGCACCTTCATACTGAACGGCTCCCCGCACAGGAACATGATGCGTATTTTCGTAGCGATAGAGCCCTCCGGGTTGAGCGATTTGATACGCGATATCACGGAAGGCACTGAAGACCATACAGTGACCTCGTTCTCCTGCATAAAGCGCAGCGGAACGATCTTATCGGATTCGTTCATGACCGGCGCAAATGCGCCTTCGTTAAGCGGGCAGCAAAAAAGATAGAATATAGATATATCGAACGCGAAGTCATGATAGTCCGAAAAGACATCTCCTTTTTTAAAAGGCAATATCTCCATACAATTGTTTATGAAATTTATATAGTTCTCGTGGGTCATCGGCACACCCTTGGGAACGCCGGTAGACCCGGACGTAAACATGATATATGCAATATCATCTTTCTTAAAATCTATATCTTTGAATACGCGCTTGTCATTACCTGATATGAGTTTATCCATATTAACATTTTCTACGGCATTATCTTTAGCGTACTCATCAAGAAGCAGCGGCAGTTCAAGATTTGACAGGATGAGTTTCGGTTTTACTTGTTTCAATATCTCGACAAGGCGCGTCTCCGGTATTTCCAGAGATAACGGTATCCATACATTACCCGAAAGCAATATTGAAAAGATCGCCGCATAAGAAGAAAACCCCTTATCTGCATAAACAACTATCTTCTCATTCCTATGAGGAGATAGCGCTGAGTTCATCTTCAGCATATTCGAATACAGCTCGGAATAACTGCGGCGCTCGCCGAAATAACGGTATGCATCCGATCCCGAACCGCTTATGCACCTGTGAAGTTTTTGATAAAACCCGTTAACGCTATTATCCGTTATCATACACGCTCCCGTTTACTTTTTATAAACATAGACGAAGACTCCGCCAACGTCATCTTTATCGAGCGGACCCATTTTAGTCTTTGCAACCTGCGCAAAACCGGCCGTCTTCATCTCTTCTTCGAACATCTTCTCGTGTCTCTTAAAATCACCGACCATGTCGAGCCCGGATTTAAGGGCGTTATTCTCAAGCTCTGAGAGCTGGACGCGGTTGTGCTGCAAAGCGATGTCTATTATCGTATTATGATATTTGAATAACGCTTTTTTCCTCTCCATCTCGTTCGAGAAATAGGGCAGCACCTCACCACCCATGATATAGATACCGCCTTTTTTCAGGTTGTTATAGATATTGCGCGTAAGCGTAAAGCGTTTATTGTAGTGTACGTGATCGTGCGCAAAAGTAGAGACGACGACGTCATAATGATGGTTCTTGCAATAGCTGACAGCGTCGTCCAAAATCACGTCGTAATCAGCCGCTTCGGGATGGGCTGACAGTATCTTGCAGCATTCATTGTCTATCTCGAGCGCATCAAGCTTTATGAAAGGGAATTTCACCAGTTCCAAGGAACAAAGCCCTGTCCCCGCCCCAAGCTCTAATGTGCTTAACTTGACATTCTTATCGGATGAACCCGCTACCTGCCCATGATACTCTTTTATCCTGGACTTGATCTCATCTATCATTTCGACATAGAACGGATGGCCTCTTTCAATGTTATGATAAGTCGGCAGATCGATATATCTGGACATCTCAATGAATATCTTCTCGCCGCCTTTGAGGAGATTATCGCCTATGACCCTGGCGTAATTCTGCTCAAGTTTGGAGCTGTAGTATAAAGCCCTGGCCTCAAGGTCTATAACGGAAGATGATACCGTGGAAAAGACACCCTTCCGCCAGAGGTCCTGGTCCTGGTTATCTT
>JBAYFK010000001.1:0-37278 GCA_041667225.1 Candidatus Omnitrophota bacterium | reverse complement strand
AATATAGACGCGGCAAGAACGGCGTCGGCCTTGCCGTCCGTCAGGGCTTCATAAAGATGTTCGAGATTTCCCGCGCCGCCGGAGGCTATAACAGGGATCTCTATGGCTTCGCTGATCCTGCTCGTAAGATCTATGTCGTACCCCTCTTTGGTCCCGTCGTAATCCATACTGGTAAGGAGTATCTCCCCGGCGCCAAGCGACTCGATCTTTTTAGCCCACGCCACGACATCCAATCCTGTGGGGATACGCCCTCCGTTGATATATACTTCCCAGGACTGTTTCTTCCTGGTCTTTACCTTACATCTGGCATCTATCGCCACGACTATACACTGGCTGCCGAACCTTTTTGAAGCCTCTTTTATGAACGAAGGCTTCTTTACAGCAGCCGAATTGATCGATACTTTATCGCACCCCGCGTTCAGGAGGCTGCGTATATCTTCGACGGAACCTATTCCCCCGCCTACAGTGAATGGCAGGAATATCGACTCCGCCACCTTCCTTGCAAGCTCAAGCGTCGTCTTACGCTTCTCATGGCTTGCCGTAATATCGAGGAACACGAGTTCGTCGGCGCCCTGGCTGTCATAGAACTTCGCATTCTCGACCGCATCCCCGGCATCTTTAAGGTCTATGAAATTTACGCCCTTAACGACCCGGCCGCCCTTGACGTCTAAACACGGTATTATTCTTTTCGCAAGCATACGTTATCTCTTTAAGCGCGGCATATCTCTATGACCTCTCTCAGGTCGACGGTCTTCTCATAAAGAGCCTTGCCTATGATAATGCCCTTCAAGCCGTCTTTTTCGAGCGCCTTAAGCCTTTCTACATCTTTTATATTGGAAACGCCTCCGGACGCTATTATGTCTACTTTAATCTCTTTCATGAGCTCCGTCAGGCTTGTGATATTCGGCCCTTCCAGTGTGCCGTCTCGCGAAATATCGGTGTAATTTATCGTCTTGACGCCGACAGCTTCCATCTCTTTCGCCAGTTTTACCGCTCTAACCTTGGTATTAAAAAGCCATCCTTTGGTCTGCACCATACCCTCTTTGGCGTCTATCCCTACAACGATATTGTCCCTGAACTTCTTCTCGATCTTCTCCAGGAATTTTTCATCGAGCGCTTTAGTCCCGATAACGACCTTGTCGATGCCGCCGTCCAGCACCATCTTTATAGTCTCTTCGTCCCTGATGCCTCCTCCGAGCTCGACTTTACATTTTATTTTTTTCGCTATCTCTTTGACTATATCAAAATTCACGAGCTTACCCTCTATAGCTCCGTCAAGATCGACTATATGGAGCATATCGATATCATACGCCGCCCACCTCTGGGCCTCCTCTAAAGGCGAATGTGAATATATGGTCTCCAGCCCTATGTTCCCCTGTATGAGGCGGACAACGTTCCCGCCCCTTATGTCGACAGCTGGTATCACTTTCATCATGACCTCACAAAATTTTCCAGGACTTTTAGCCCGAGCGCCTGGCTCTTCTCGGGGTGAAATTGAAAGGCGCATATATTATCTTTACATACGCTCGATATGAACTTAGATCCATAATCCGTGGTCGTAAACGAAAGCCTCTTATCTATCGGATCTACGTAATACGAATGCACAAAATACATATATGAGCCGCTGGGCACGCCCTTCAGCATCTTCGCACTAGCGGCGCTTACCCCGGAGCATTTATCTATGGTATTCCATCCCATGTGCGGGACTTTCAGTTTCTCGCCGCCGCGTTCCATGCCTGATCTAAAACGTTTTACTTTTCCCTTAAGGATAGAAAGTCCTCTGACCCCGGGATCCTCTTCGCTCTTTTCGAATAAGAGTTGTAAACCCAGGCATAGCCCTAAAAACATCTTTCCCTGCCTAAGGGCATCCTTTATCGGGATATCGAGCTGTCTACGCTTCAATTCCGCCATAGCTTCGCCGAACGCCCCGACACCGGGAAGAACGATCTTGTCGGCCTTCTTAAGATAGACGGGGTCCGATGTGACCTTAGCATTTCCTCCGGCCACTTTAAGCGCCTTTTCGACGCTCCTCAAATTCCCCATCCCGTAATCTATGACCGCTATTATACCTCTCTTCATCTACAGATCTATTACTCCCTTCGTCGACGGTACACCCTTACGCCTAAGATCTATCTGCGTCGCCTCATCAAGCGCTATGCCCAGCGCCTTGAATGCGGCCTCGAGGACGTGGTGCACATCCTCACCCGAAAAGATATCTACATGAAGGTTCAGGCCTGCGTTCTTCGCGAACGTATCGAGAAAATCTTTTCCGTCTTCGATCGAGTAATTCTCCTGTGATACTATTGAGACGGCGTATGGAGGCATCCTCCACGCGAACGCGTACCTTCCTCCTATATCGACCATTCCCCTGACTGCCGCCATGTCCATAGGCACTTCTTTGGAACCGTACCTCTTTATGCCTTTGCAATCGCCAAGCGCCTCCTTAAAAGCTTTACCCAGGCATATGGCCACGTCCTCATTGGTATGGTGTATATCCACTTTTAGATCGCCTTTTGCTTTTATCTTAAGGTCAAAGAGGCCGTGGAACGCGAAGAGCGTCAGCATGTGATCCAGGAATCCTATACCGGTATCGATATCGGTCTGGCCCGTACCGTCTATTACAAATTTCCCGGTTATATCCGTCTCTTTTGTTTTACGCTTTATAGCGGCGCTGCGTATCTTTTTACCCATACAATGTTTTCCTTTCTTACTCAAACCTGACTTTTACGGAATCGAGATGTTTCTGAAGCCCTTCAATACCTGCAACTTTTTCCAGGGGCTCGCGAAGTTTCTCGAGCGCTTTTTTAGTGTACGAAAGTATATGAGAACTCTTATAGAAATCGGAAACACCCAGTCCCGAGAAGAACCTTGCGCTGCCGCCTGTCGGCAGTACGTGGCTCGGGCCGGCTACGTAATCCCCTATAGCGACCGGAGTATAGGGACCGAGGAATATCGCGCCCGCGTTCGATATCTTATTAGCGATCTTCCTGGGATTATTCGTCAATATCTCCAGGTGTTCCGGCGCTATCATATCGCTTACCTGCGCGGCCTCATCCATATTCTTCACGAGTACGATATAACCGTCGCCCCCTTCATTTTTAAGGGCCTTGGCCAGTTTCTTCGAATTGGTTATCAATATGGCGAGCCCCATAAAATGCTCGGCCTGCGCAGCGAGATCTGCCTTTATAAAATTTACGTTCGAGAACTGGTTGGCTATGATCACAACCTCTGTGGGACCCGCAAGCATATCTATATCACAATGGCCGAAGACCTGGCGCTTCGCTTCGGTGACATACGCGTTACCCGGGCCTACTATCTTGTCGACCTTCGGTACGCTCTTGGTACCGAACGCAAGAGCCGCTATCGCCTGGGCTCCTCCCAACTTATATATCTCATCCACTTTAAGCAGGTCCGCGACTACAAGGATATGCGGATCCACGGATTTATATTTATTAGGGGGCGTGACCATGACTATCTTCTTAACTCCCGCCATCCTGGCCGGTATTACGGTCATATAGACGCTCGATACGAGCGGTACCGTCCCGCTCGGAACATATACGCCCACGTTCTCGATAGAGGTCACCTTCTCGCCCAGAAGAACGCCGTCGGCGTCTTTGATCTTCCAGGATTTTTTCAGCTGTTTTTTGTAGAACTTGTTGATGTTATCCATGATGACCTTGAGGGTGGAAACGAATTCAGGTTTTATATCCTGATATGCGCCGGAGGTTTCGCATTCAGAGACCCTGAGTTCTTTCGGAGTGAGCGCTACCCTGTCGAACTTCTTAGTGTATTTGATGAGCGCGTCGTCGCCGTAAAGTTTAACATTGTCCACTATCTTCCTTACACTCTCGCTCACGCGTTTATTCCGCCCGGAATTACGCTCGCAAAGTTTCTGAAATTGTTTACTGCCGACTTTTACTATCTTCATTTGATCTTCCCCCTCACGATCTCATATATCCTGTTCAAAGCGCCGTCCAGCTGCGCCGGATCTTTTCCGCCGCCCTGCGCAAAGCCCGGTTTGCCGCCTCCTGACCCTCCAAGGGCCTTGGCAAGCTCCTTCGCCATGTCGTTCGCGCTCAAAATATTGTTTTTGATCATATCCTCCGTAACGGAAGTTACGAAGGTCACTTTACCGTCTTTCTTTGTAGCCAGCACAACAGCTGCGCTGCCGCTCTTCAGCTTTACTTTATCCGAGATCGCTCTTAAAATATCTATTTCCGCATCATCTATCACTTCGCAGACGAATTTTATATTCCCTATATTCTTTGCTTTCGCCACCAGGTCGTCGACCTTCTCCAGCTCCTGTTTGAGCCTCGTTTCCGACGCCTTCTTGTGAGCCTCTTTTACGTCCTGTAACCTGGCCTTCTCTTTTTCCTTCTCTTCCCTGCAGGCGACCCATTTGACCGCCTCTTCTCCGGTAACGGCCTCTATTCGCCTCACACCCGAAGCTATAGAGCTTTCACTCGTTATCCTGAACATGCCGATATCGCCTGTGTTGTCTACGTGAGTACCGCCGCAAAGCTCTTTAGATATGTCTGCTATGGTCACGACGCGTACGATCGAATCGTACTTCTCCCCGAAGAGCGCCGTAGCTCCGTCGATCTTCGCCGCTTCGAGGCCCTTCACCTCTTTATTCACTTTGATATGCTTCTTAACGGATTCGTTAACGAGTTCCTCGACCCTAGCCAGTTCCCTGGCTTCCATCTTAGCCATATGAGTAAAATCGAACCTTAAGTGACTTTCGTCTACAAGAGAGCCGGTCTGGTGAACGTGTTCGCCAAGCACCTTGCGCAGCGCCGCCTGAAGCAGATGAGTGGCCGTATGGTTGGACATGGTCTTTTTGCGTACAACTTCGTCGATGGTCGCCTTGGCAATTTCTCCTTTTTCTATGCGCCCTTTCACAAGAGTGCCTACATGAACTATTGTGCTGCCTATCTTCTTGGCATCCTCGACCTTCATCTTACCGGAAGGGGTCTCTATCTCTCCCCAATCGCCCGCCTGGCCTCCCGATTCTCCGTAAAATGGGGTCCTGTCCAGAATGACTTCGCCGCCTTCCAGCACCTCAAGCACCTTCGCCTCAGCATGAGCCTTTTCATATCCCAAGAACTCCGTCTTAAGGCCCAGTGCCTCCACCTTCTTTGCAAATGTCTCTGTAAATATCTCGCTCTTTATCTTGCTCTTAGCGCGCGATCTGGAGCGCTGTTCGTCGAGTAGCTTTTCGAACGCAGCGTTATCTATCTTTAAGCCTGACTTCTGGGCGATCTCTTCAAGCATATCGTACGGCATACCATATGTATCGTAGAAGTCGAACGCCTGGATGGCGGTCATTGAAGCGTCTTTGGCCTGAGATAACTTCTTGAAAGCCTCTTCGACCTTCGGTATCTGCGTATCAAGCACAGTCATGAAGTTCTCTTCCTCCCGCTTAACCACCTGAGCAATTTCGTCCCTTCTTTCAAGCAATTCGGGATACTGCGATTTCATCGAATCGACTATCGCGCTCACCAATTTATACAAGAATGGCGCCCTTATCCCAAGGTCGATAGCATGGCCGATGGACCGCCTGACCAGCTTTCTTATCACGTAGCCGCGTTCCTCGTTGGAGGGCATAACGCCGTCCGATATGGAGAAAGTAACTGCCCTTATATGGTCGGCGATCGCGTTGACTTTCGGTACCTGGATAGACGCCTTCGATTCTTTCTTTATCATGTCGATCACGGACTTAAATATATCTATCTCGAAATTGGTCTTTACGCCCTGCATGACGGCCGCTATCCTCTCCAGCCCCATGCCAGTATCTATATTCTTATTGGGCAGCGGTTTCAGGCTCCCGTCGGGCTGCCTGTCGAATTGCGTAAATACGAGGTTCCATATCTCTACGAATCTCTTACAGTCGCATGCCGGGGAACATCCGCTCTTACCGCATCCTTCGCCCTCGCCGCGGTCGAAGAATATCTCGGAACACGGCCCGCACGGCCCGTTAGGCCCTTTTGTCGGCGCCTCGGAAGGCCAAAAGTTATCTTTCTCGCCCAGTCTCACGATCCTGTTTTCCGGGATCTTCACGCTATCGCGCCATATGGCGTACGCCTCATCATCGTCTTTATATACCGACACCCACAGCTTATCAGGGCTTATCTTAAGCGTTATAGTAAGGAATTCCCATGCCCATTGGATAGCTTCTTTCTTGAAATAATCCCCGAACGAGAAATTGCCTAACATCTCGAAGAATGTGTGGTGGCCGGATGTCTTCCCGACGTTGTCGAGATCACCGGTCCTCAGGCATTTCTGCGAAGTGGCGGCGCGTTTATATGTGACATTGCGTCCCATGAACTTCTCCTTGAACTGGTTCATGCCGGCGCCCGTAAAAAGCAGCGACGGGTCGTCTTTAGGGACCAGGGAGTCGCTTGGGACCATCTCGTGCGACTTCGACCGGAAAAATTCAAGATACGCTCTTCTTATTTCGTCTGTTCTCATCATTTTATTATATCCGCTACTATCCTCTCTACAGTATCAAAACTGAAACCGCGCCTCTGCAAAAAATCGTACAGCCTCTTCATGGCTTTTCGTCTGTCGAGTTTCGCGAACCGCGCGAACCTCTCGCGCGCCATGCCGGACGCTATCTCGTATTCGTTAAAATTATCCTTCTTCTCTTCAAGTACCAAGTCTATTATCGATTGGTCGACACCTTTAGCCTTAAGCTCATGCTTCAGTACGGCGTCGCCCACAGGATTCATACGCATGCGCGATTCGACCCAGAACTTGGCGAACTTTGCGTCGTCTATCTCGCCGGCGGATTTTAGGCGGCTGATGACATCCTCTATAACGCCGTCGTCATACTTTTTCATCCTGAGGCGGTCCCTGATCTCACGCTCTGCTCGCGGCCTTGAACGCAGCAGGCTGTAAGCGTTATTCCTCGCCTTCGTATTTTTTTTATCCGTTTCCGGCGTCATAAGCCCTTCTACGAAACCAGGACCTTTTCTTTTATTTCTTTCTCAAGCCTTTCAACGATCTTGGGATTCTCTTTAAGGTAGGCCTTCGCATTCTCTTTTCCCTGCCCGAGCTTTTCTTCGCCCAGAAGCAGCCATGAACCGCTCTTCTGCAATATCCCCAGCGTCTCCGCCATATCAAGAACGCTTCCGGTCTTGGAGATCCCCTCGTCGTACATGATGTCGAATTCCGCTTTCCTGAAAGGAGCCGCCACTTTATTCTTTACTATAGAGGCCCTGACTCGGTTACCGACTACCTCTTCGCCCTTTTTCAGCGATGCGATACGCCGGAGGTCTATCCTGACAGAAGCGTAGAACTTGAGAGCCCTTCCGCCCGGAGTCGTCTCGGGATTCCCGAAAAATACGCCTATCTTTTCCCTGATCTGATTGATGAATATGACGCACGTCTTGGACTTGGCTATAGAACCGGAAAGCTTTCTGAGCGCCTGGCTCATCAGGCGAGCCTGCAGCCCCATGTGCGAATCCCCTATATCGCCCTCTATCTCAGCCCTAGGAGTGAGCGCGGCTACTGAGTCTATGACAACAACATCGACCGCGTTTGACTTGACGAGCGTCTCGGCTATCTCAAGCGCCTGCTCCCCCGTATCCGGCTGTGACATGAGAAGGTTGTCGAGGTTCACTCCGATCCTCTTCGCGTACGCGGGATCGAACGCGTGCTCCGCATCGATGAACGCTGCCTGTCCGCCAAGGCGCTGCGCATTCGCTATGATGCTTAGGGTCAGCGTCGTCTTACCGCTCGACTCAGGCCCGAATATCTCTATGACCCTGCCGCGCGGCACTCCGCCTACTCCCAGCGCCATATCGATGGTTATCGAACCTGTTGGTATCGCAGGCACATCGACCTTAAAATCCTGGCCCAATTTCATTATCGACCCCTTGCCGAACTGCTTCTCTATCTGGGAAACGGCCAGGTCAAGCGCCTTGGCCTTGTCTGCCTGGATCGCCTCTTTTTCGCTCTTGGACTCTTCCCTGTCTTTCGCTTTTGCTTTTATCATCGCCGAACCTCTCTTTTTAAAATACCGGTTTATATTAGTGTTACCATATAATTATGTTTATTACATTGTATTGTACTATATTACATAAGAATTATAATTATACATTCTCCACCTCCCTATTGTAAAGTTAATTCAATACGCTGCGTCGTCCCATATATGATGACGTTAAAAATAGTAAAATTGTTGCAAAAAAAGCTAAAAAGCTTATATAATAGCAGCATGAAAGCAGAGATCATCTCTATAGGCACTGAATTATTGCTTGGGCACATAGTGAACACCAATGCCGCTTTTCTTTCGCAGAAGCTGGCTGAGGCGGGGATAGACGTGTATCACCAGGCCACTGTAGGCGACAACGTCGAAAGGTTGACGAGAGCTATAAAAGAGTCCTTGAAGCGTTCGGATATGGTAATAATGAGCGGCGGACTGGGCCCAACGATAGACGACGTCACTGTCGAAGCGATATCGAAACTGACCGGCAGGCCTCTCGTCCTTAATAAAATGGTGCTTAATGGCATCAAGGACTATTTTAAATTTAGAAAGCTCAGGTACGTGAAAGCGAGCCTGAGGCAGGCATATATGCCTAAAGGGCTGAAATTAATAAGAAATCGCGTCGGGACCGCTCCCGGACTGATCGCTGAATACAACGGAAAAGAGATCATATGCCTCCCCGGACCGCCGAGAGAACTTGAACCAATGTTCACTGCCGACATCATCCCTTACATTAAAAAGAGAATTAAAAACGCGCATCCGATACGGTCGCGCTCAATAAAGATAGCGTGCGCCGCGGAGTCCCAGATCGACGCTTCCGTAAGAGACCTGCTCAGGCTAAAACCTCCGACCACGGTCGGTATTTACGCATCTCCGGGGATGGTCCAGCTTAAGATAATGACAAAAGCAAAAAATGACCGGTTGGCTAAGATGGCCATAAACAAGATCGAAAGAAAGATCCGCTCAAGGCTTAAAGAGCAAATTTTCGGATGCGACGACCAGACGCTCGAGGGCGCCACGGGAATGATCCTGCTTAAAAAGAAGATGACCATCGCGACGGCTGAATCATGCACGGGAGGGCTTATCGCCAATAGGCTTACCAATGTGCGCGGCAGTTCAGGGTATTATAAGATGGGCGCCATTACCTATTCGAATGCTTCTAAAACGGCCACTCTCGGCGTACCGGAAGAGATGATCGATAAATACGGCGCGGTATCGGGCCAGGTCGCACTCGAAATGGCAAAGGGCATAAGAAAACTGGCCGGTTCAGACATAGGATTGAGTACGACCGGAATAGCCGGACCGCTCGGCGGAACTAAAAAGAAGCCGGTAGGGCTCGTCTTTACCGCTCTTGTAACAGGAAAAAGATCTTTAGTGCGGGAATTCAGGTTCAGGGGTTCACGCGAAGAGATAAAATTTCAGACCTCACAGGCAGCTCTCAACATTATCCGGGAAAATATATAAACGGATACCCAAATATGCGGCTATTCATCGCGATAGAACTATCGGACGAGATCAAAGAAGGATTGTCCATGGTGCAATCCCACCTGAAATATTCGGGCGCGGATGTGAAATGGGTGGAAACGGATAATATACACCTGACTTTAAAGTTCCTGGGCGAAGCGGATGAGGATAAAGTTAAGCGCATCACATCTGCGCTCGACGCTATAGGCAGCGCAACGCACCCTTTCGATATCTCAGTAAAAGAGATAGGCGCATTCCCGAGGATAGAACATCCGCGCGTCGTCTGGGCAGGTCTCGATAAGGGCGCGGAAGAATCGAAATTACTGGCTGGAACGATCGATGAAAAGATGTCAGAGATAGGATTTCAGAAAGAGGAAAGGGCGTTCAGCCCTCATATGACTATAGGGCGCGTAAAAGATGCGAAGAACAAAGACGCCCTAAAAGAAAAAGTATTGTCGCTCGATCCCGCCATGTTGGACTTGAAACCCCAGCTTATATCTTCCGTAATACTCTTCCGGTCCACTCTCACTCCCAAGGGGTCTATTTATACCAAGATACACGAAACGAGGCTTGGACAATAAAAGCCCGGGGTGAGGCAAGGATCGCTAACTCGGGGGGAAAGCTTTCCTGCGCCCCATTTACCCGGGCTTTTAAATTCATCTACAAAATTTTATGCGTTTATAAGATAACGCTCTACCATGCTCTTAAATCTTTCCAACTCTCCCGTATCGTGCACTACTATGGGCCTGAACTTGAGTATCGCATTGATCGCGAACGCTATGGTGTTGGGCGAAGGCCCGAGCTTACTCAAGGCCTCATCGCTAAGAATGGCGCCGGATATGAGCTCGTATGCCTCTTTAATACCATTTCTATCCGAACGCATCATCGCTCTGGCAAGCTCTATCACGCCTTCCAGATATAAATAATTAGAACCGGTCAGCTTGTCTCCCAATATGAGCACGCTCGACTTCACCCTGTAATCATCTTCGGCGCCGCTCCACGTCTTACCCTGCGTGAAATCTTCCTGCGTAAGCACGACCGCAAGGTTTTCTTTGGAAGAATGTTCGTTCATCGTCCTGCGCTTGAGCTCTTCCGGCTCCACTATCTCTATATTTGTGCCATTGAACAATCTTTCAAGATTTGAGCGGTCGATATCATCAAATAAGCTGGCAGAAAGAAGTATCCTCGACCCGGCCTGATGAGAAGCGTCGGTCTTCAACGCATAATGTATGGCTGAAATGGTAGCGGCTACTGATGTCTGGGGTCTAGGAGCGCTCTTCCAAGGAGCCACCTTCCCCTGCTCCAGCTTGTACCGCGGGAGCTCTCCGGTCCGGACAACGAGAGCGGTATCCTCGTATTCGCTATCGAACTGTCCGTATGTAAGGTCTATTGCGATATCGCCGTCTATCACTACCCAGAAATGAGGTATTCTAAAGAGCCCGCCTCCGGCATCGTCATAATATCCGCTCATGAGGACGATTTCATGGCCGGGGACCGCTTCGTCAAAAGCTTCGCATACAGCCACGCTCACCTCATAGCACATATCCGTCTGCGCCCTTTCATCAGAAAACTTGGAACCGGTAAAGATGTTCCTCAGGCCCCACATCGCCTGGAAGATCTCTACGCTATTTTCATCGAGAACATCCTCCACACTATCTAAAGAAACGCCCTTCTGGCCGAGACGCGTAAACCGGGATGTCAATTCCTGTTTCAATTTACCGTATGAAGCGTTGCCCCTGACCGTACTGTCGAGAAGGTCCGGAATTTCCGCCGCTGGAGCGCCTTCCATTTCATCTTTTCCGGAGGGAATCCATCTCTCCCACACGCTATTCCCCGGATCGGGATATTCGAAACCGCGTGATAATAATCTGCCCGTACCGAGTCGCATCTCGTTGGACACTATAGCTGCAAAACCTGGCACTTCCGAAGGTACAGTAACCGGAGTGACGGCCACGAGAACGTTCGCAGTATCGAGACGGCCGGGCGACTGTTCGCGTTTTGGGAATATGTTATCGAGGAGATGGGTTATTAAGAAAAGAGCGTTCCTATCGATCTCGGACCAATTTGGATCTACCTCCTGAAGAACATGGTTATATCCCAGAACATCCATACCCTTGTATTCATACGGTTCTGAGCTCATCGCCAAAAGTCTCGCGTGTACGTTACGGGGAGAGTTCGGCATCGATCCCAATACATCTTTAAGACGGCGCGCCATGCTGCCATGGAACCCTGTGTCGACTATGACGAGATTTTTATAGCGGTCGAGGCCTTCCTGTTTTATGTATTCCCTTATCGTCTCGTCATCGCTTTCAGCCGTCTTCCTGTTCAAAGAGAACGGATGTATACGCGAAGGACTGACCTTTAAAGATAAGGCGATCTGTCTGGCCTGGTCGTACAGCAGGCTTGCCCCGCCGAGAAGATAGACGACCCCCGTATCCTTGTTATTTATATTGCCTGGGCCAAGGAAACCCTCCACCACGGACAGATTGAACATGAACGCATCTGCCATGGCGCGTGACTCAAAAAGGTGCCCGGTGAAATGCTCCAGGAAAGAGCACGCAACGCGCGCTTCGTCGGGTGTACCGGCCCATTCAGCGTAAAGAGATATCCTGTCGAGCGCTGCGGCCGACCATGGGATGAGATCTTTCATTCCAAGCTCTTCTATCATAAGGGTTGCGCGGGCCATCCTCTCTTTCTCTTCGAGCGGGCCGTTCAAAAGGAATGATACGAGCTTATCTACGGAATCGCACATGGAAATACAATATTCTGAAACCTGCATACCGCGCTTACGCATCTCGAAAAGAACGCGTATGCTCAGTTTCGGCGTCACTTTAGTATCTTTGAATAACGGATGGTTATGACCTAAAAATATTATCGCGTCCGCCTCCCAGCTCTCATCATAACTGTCAAGTTTAGCGTCTTTATCTCTCTCGGCCAGCATGAACGCCGCTACAGTCGAAGCAGGGATGGCGTCGAAAGCGGCTTCCTTTTCCAGATCTGCATCTCCTATTCCGCTAAGCCTCATCACATGCGCGGCAAAACGCACCACCGCGTCCACTCTCTGCTGTTCCTCGATCGGCAGCGCTAAAAGGACTTTGTCGGCAAGCTTAAGACCGGACGATGGCGTTGGCGATGATCTTTCTACGCGCGGCATTTCAACGGCGGACGTTTCCACAAAATCGAGCTTGCCGGCTGTGAACGAAGCGTATCCCGTCTTATCGCGCGCGGCATATATAATGTGATGTCTATCCTCGATCTCGGCGTGGAAATCGCCTTCCGGTATAAGATCAGGTGTATGGCCTACGATGAATACGCCGTCTTTTTGGCCGACCCTATCGAGGAATTCAACAACATCTCTGCTGTCGTACGACTGCTCCCTGCGCGACTGATAAAGCAGCTGGCGGAGGGGACTCGAGTCTTCCGAAATATCGACCAGATCTCCAAAATGGGATTCATGGCGCCCCCACATCCCGAAATGTATCTCATCAGAATCTTTATCGGCATTGATTATATTCTCAAGAGAGAGCCTTCTTATTGGGGCAGCATGCGTGGCTACAAGACCTTCTGCTATGACCATTACCGGGCTCGCCTGAATAAGATCGTTATAGAGATAAAGATATCTCTCGCCGTAACGCGACCGGATCGTATCCCTGTATATCCTCGACTGATCTATCCCGCCTCTATTGCACATGGAAAAAGGATCATCATGATTGCCGAGCACGTAGTAGACGCTATCCGGATGGGAGATCTTCAGGTCCATGACCTTTTTGATCATATCGACGGACTCTTCCATCGAAGAGAGGCGCTCCGCAATGGCCGCGATATTTTCAGTATCCGGAGGATCGTTGTTCACCACATCGCCAAGCAGTATGAGTACCGCCTCGCCGTCCCTGACCTTTTCATATACGCTCTTGCCGGTCCCGGGATCCGCATGCTCAAGGATATTGCCGAGATTATCCACCCGCGCATGGAGATCCCCAACGATAATGACCTCCATATCGGGCGGTATCCTTCTTAAGTCGACCACGTTGCCGTTCTGGAACGCGCCCGCCTTCACGGCTTTTATACATGCCTCCACCCGAGCTATCTCTCTTGGGTTCTCAAAAGGAACGATCGATGAAAAGAGCTCACCTTTGTCATCCACGGTCTGATATTCCCGGGGAATAAATTTTTTCCAGAAGTCCTGAGACGGGGCACCCTGCCCTACTACGACATAGTAATTTTTGACGTTCTTCTTTCGTAAATGCGTTTCGGCCTGCCGCACGAGATCTGCTGCTATCCCCTGATTTCTGACGCTACCGGTAACGTACAGATCGTCTATGGTAGACTCGTATTCTCTTTCGGCTGCAAGCCATCCGGGAAGAACCGCATAACTGACGATACCTACCGGATCCCCTCCTTTAAAAGCTACAAAATATCCACTCTCCCCGCTCTCGTTCTTCCTGGTCAACCTGTCGAGATAGGCGCGGCCAAGCTCAATACCGCGTTCATCTTCTCCTATATATGTAGTACTTATATCGAGCCCTTCCCGTATCACAAAACGGGCGAGCCTATCCCTCTCTTCTCCGGTAAGCGAGTCTGCGCTATAAATATTGACGTTATCTCCGGAAAACCCGTTAGACGAACCCCGGACTTCGTAGACCGCCATAGCATCAAGCGCGTCATGTTTTTCATACGTATTTTTCCCTACATATCCGAAACGGCTGGACTGTTCCGAAAGGGCCGGATCTAGCGTTACGGGAACGAGAGAATCCTGTGTATCGAATATATTTTTTCTGACCGGATTATCGGTGATCACTATGCTTTTGCGTTTCATATAGAGCGGCATATCGGTAGTCGCGCGCAAAGTGTGTTCGGCGGCTCTGTCGAAGAGTATATCGGCATCCAGGATGTCCACCTTTTGAGCGTCAAGCCTTACGCCGGCCGAAAGATCGGCAACGCCCGATGATTCGGGAATGTCCTCCTGATAGAACCACAATGTCCTCTCGCGCGGCTGATCATCGTCGGGATGCTGCCACGTAAAACGGACGCGCCACGTGCCATATGCAGGATTATCCACCGTGATCGCATCCTCTCCTATACCCATCTCTGCCAGCTCCCACTTAAGAGGAAGCCAGAGAGATCCGATCCCTGTGAGAGTGTCAGTCCGGGGAAAATCATATTGAGCGATATCATTAAAATATCGCTCCCGTTCTGTCCGCTCAGACCGGCCGCTCATCACTCCTGCGTTATATCCGAAGGACAGCCTGTCGATCATGACCGATGAGGAGCAGTTAGTCGCATACAATATTGCGCTGGCGCCCGCGCCGGAGCAGATGTTAAGGACCTTTGGCGCGCCCAGCGCAAAACGCGGCCTTACGAGCTCCCTATACATGTTAGTGTAGAGTTCCGTGTGCCGGCGCCTTGTTTTATATCCTTCGGCCTTCTTTACTCTTTCATCGTGACTCAAGAATTCTTCGCGGTAAGCCGCGGCGGCCGCCTTCTTCAGGGCAGCATTAAATTCGTCCATATTCCATAACGTCTCGTCAAGATAGTCTCTCCACTCGCGAGTGTCCGTAGTGCTCTTGCCGAAAAGGTGTTTACTCATAACGGATAGGAGTATATTCCTGGCAACGTTATATTCCGGCGGCTCATCACCGGGTATATGCAGGTCGACGACATTTCCGTGCAGGAACTCGAGGAAATTATAGGCGCTCATCGGCGAGCGTATTATAGCATTAAGCTTTGCTTCAACCTCAAGAACTGCCTCAGCGAGGATATAACGAGTTTCGCCGTCGCGGGCTGCTTCAAAGGCGAGCTCTTCGATAGATGCGGGTTTAAGTATCGCGTGGCTTGCCGCCTCTACATCCTCAGGTACCGCCGTGTCGAGAGGCCTTTCTAATACCGTCTCCGTAAAAGCCTGCATATCAGAATGGCTCAGCTCCTCTGCAAGGTCACATTCACGGACGAGGCGCGCGGCAGCAGCGGCATCGGACTTACCGAAAAGATGCATAAAGATCCATTCCGCATACCGCTTCTGGTATCTGAAAAGAGCGGCAGGAGCGCGCCCTTCCATGTGGTCACGCCATAGTTTGGCATAATGATCTGCAATTTCATGAGACTCCTTGGCTATCTCTTCCGGCACGATGACATATTCGGCAAAAGCTGTCCCTTGGCCGAATTCACCTCTCAGAGTACGCACCGTATATAAAGGTATCGTACGTCCCGCAGGTGTTGTTATCGTCTCCGTATTAGTTATCGATCCGACAGCTACACCTGAAGCAACGGCCGACACATGCGCAATGATACCGTGCGGGATAAGGACATCTTTCAAGATCTTTTCACCTAAGAGCCCTGCCTGACGCGGCGTGAATGGTTTGCCCGTTTCAACGATCCCGGTAACATCTAAGTCCGGCTTTAGTGGACGTACCACACGGTCTACCCATTCTATTATATGGTCCCCCGTAAGAGTCCCATCGTTGAACGATGCGGCCATTTCAACTTGAGAAGGTTCATATTCTTCAAAATACCATTTAACAATGTCAACGCTTTGAGCGGCCGGCTCTACTGCAACGTTTTCGCCCTTCGGATCATCGGGCTCCGGAGTTAAATCGACCTCTCTGGTAAAGACTATCTTTGAACCGCTCTCAACAGGCGCAGTTTTCAGACGGGACTCATGAACGTCCCCCTTCTCCCAGTAGTAAGCCTCCGATGACCCGGAAGATCTGTCGACGGTCGTAATAGAAATGCTATCGGCCACCTCAACGGTAATGGTCAGCCCTATACCGCTTTGGCCGTTCGCGCCGAAAGACTTCCCGTATTTAACGGCTTCGTGGATATCCACATGCTTACCTTGGCGGTCGATAAACCCTTGTCCGCGGTCTATTATTACAAATTCCACTTCCATCTTTCGGCCCGTGCGCCTGGCCCTTAATATCATAGCTCCGTAATTATCCCCGTGCTGATACACATTTTGCAGCGCAGCGCTTATAGTAGACGTCATTATATGTACGTCACCGGCATGTTTCCCGCCAATGGATTCGACATACTTAACCAACCGGTCCGATACGCGCTCATCTATGTCATAAGACGCCCCTTCTTCTATTACCTGGAGGTCTCCCGGATGATCTTTGCTGAACCTGGATTGCAGCTCTTCTACGGCAGCGCTCCAATCACGTCCATCCTGGACTGGCATAGCTATCCACATCCTGTCAATAAGGCTCATATCTTCCGAATCAAAGAGTGATGTCTCGATCTGCTCGGCTGCCGGGGATCGTGATCCTCCACCCTGTTCATTAGCGCTTGCTAACAAGGCGCTCATGTCATCTGCGAGGCGAGATATCCTGGCGCGGCTCTTATCTCCTACCCCTTGGTGGGTCGATATCGCTTTAAATGCCTTTACATAGCCGATCAATTTTTCAGAGTTTATCTCCTCATGCCCGACTGCCATCTCGTGAATAGAGGCGCTTATGCCTTCCAGTCTTTCGATGAGATGGACATCCTCTTCCCTGATCCCTTCGAGTATGCTCTTCAGTCTTATCACACAAATGTTGAGGCCTGATGCGACGGAAGAGACGCTTACGCCGCGAGGTAATAGCTCAATACCGTCTATCATCCCGTCCATGCGGTCCATCTTGGCCAGTATCTTATCTATCCTGTTAAGAGCGGCCGAGAGCTTCTTCTTTTTAGTTTCGGAAAGATGCCATGTGGCCAGAATACGTCTTATTCCAAGGCGGCATGATTCCAGAGAGGTCCGCTTAACATAACCATATCTGGCAAGGCCGGCTTTGATGTTGCGCAAAGGGTTCATTATCAGATATGCCGACGAGAAGCTTTTCGATAACTGATTGATAAGGGCGGTTGTATCGGTTGCAATAGAAGAGTTTATGCGGGTGAGTTCTTTGAATGGCTTATCCGGGTTCACTGATGCCATACCCAGAACAAGGTCCGATCTTGGGGCTATGAACGCATTATAAATGCTATGAAGAACTATTATGAGAGGTAAAGCAACTGCTATATTGTAAGGGCCAAATGGGAGCAGGGCCAGCCCCGCAAGATATACCGCGCGGAAGGCCATTCCCAATCCCGTTATAAAGATCATATCCGAGGCTGAAGGAGGCGCGGTAGTAAGAGCACCTCCTGTCATCCTGTAAACTTCTTTAATGTGTGAGAGCGTAAATAGGACGGCGCTTATGCCAAAACCTGTATAAAGGGCGGCTGAGAATGAAATTGCAAAGATATGGGGCGCTGCTGCAGCAAAAGCGCTTATTACAATTCCGCTGAAGAACAATTCCTCGAGCCCGCCCAAAGACGCTATCCACCGCTCCGAAATACCCTTACCCCGCAAATATGCTACGATCCTTGCCAGGAAAGGCCTTTTGGACACCTTCACAAGATTACCTATATCGTCCGTTACCATCTCCGCGTCGATCGGCTTCTGGCGGACAGTCATGCGCCAGCCGTAAAACGCCGCTTCATGGTTAAATATATCCATAGGGCGCAGAGCCCTGAGAATGACCCACTCTATAGGCCACAGCTCGGGCATGTCGACCTCTTTAGCCGGCAGTGGAAAGGAGCCGCCAAGGTCGCGGTACCATTGCTGGGCATTGTCAAAAGCGTTGTCGTCTGTCACGACATAAGCACCCGGTTTCATCCTGGCGTATATCCAACCGATATAGCTTTTTGCTCCTTTCCTGTACTCCATAGGAAGCTCATTCCCAGCGCGCTGATAATATACATCCATAGCAACACCGGCAAGATCAGCGGCATACTCCTCCGGTTTTGTCGCATCGGCGTCTATAAGGACTACGGAATAATCGCGCTCGTCGCAGCCATAATACTTCCATCGGAACCGTAAGACGGGCCGGCCGTTAAGCGTATCTATCTTTACGGTCGACAAGTCAACACCGATCGACTTCAGTTCAAAAGCCATAGCGGCGATCGTTTGACGCATGCTATAAAAGGTTTCCGTGCCTGCAAAACCCCTTTCGAACTTTTCCCGATAATATGGAGACAGATTCTTTTTTATATAATCCTCTGGTGACGCGCTTTCAAAGCACTCCCTTAGGTCTTTGCCCCTCATGGTGCGGAAACGCCCACGGTAGTGAGAAACAAAGTATCCTTCGGTTGCGTTAGTCGATAGAAGAAAATTCGAGAGATCGGCGCCGGAGGCGCAATAGAGAGCCTTAATAGGTTTATTGTCAGGGTTGACCGTTTCTTTGACGTCCATGTCGTATTCGACAAAGCTCGAAGCCAGAAGCCCTGAATCTACCGGCCTGCGGTCAACAGGGATAGAAGGAATATGGGTAGCTTCGCTCCGTAATGAGAAACCGAGGGTGAAACGGGCGCCGGTCGTAACTTCGCTCTTTACCGGTTCACCGAACCATGAGGAAGCATTCTTATCGTTTGTAGACCTTGAATACTTCAAGCCGTTACACTCAATAGTAACACTATCCGGGTCAAGGGCTATCCTGGCAAAACCTTGCCCCCTGTAAGCATTCATTAATGCATAATCAATACCATCGTCTAAAGGCTCCGGCTCGTCATCCGGGCTATTAACAAATCTTTCATGTGCCAACAAGCTTTTCTTTACAAGATCATCGGGACTATCGGGCAGCCCCGGCCCGTTATCAGTTGTCACGATCTCAATAGCTGCCGGCTCACCGTCAGCGTCTTTCTCCATATATATGACCATCTTTCCGCCGCGGCCATGATCTGTAACATTAAAGATCAACTCCTCAAGAACATCTTCCAATAGCCCGCCTAGCTTACCCTTATGATCCTGCTCAAATCCATCCAGAAATTCATATATCTTTTCGCTCTCGCGTACATCGTCATCAAATCCAGTAGAAGCCGGCAGATCGATCGCGAATACGACTTCCCGTTTCGGCGACGGCGCATCTTTCTTCCCGGATTTTTTCTTGTCAGGAACAGAGCGCTTACCCGCTAAAGATACGGCGAGCGATGTGAACGGTAACCCCATTGCCCAGTTTCTCGGCATCGGCCTCTGGATCATGCCTTCGACAGGAGCTATGACAATGTTACCGTTAGATCCTACGATCTTTGCATATCCATACCTCATGAGTTTGGAGGGCCGTACCTTCGATATATCCACCATACCCGTCCTGGACGTGATGATGCTTTCCGATTCCATGAATACGGTTCTCAAGTCTTTCTGAGATATCGTCCGGACCATTTCTACGGCAGAGGCGGAGATGATCACCTTCCTGACGGGATCCAGTTCAAAACGGATCTTCATATTCCCGTATGAATCCTCGACCATGATCGAGCGAGGTACAGGCATACTCATATCCTCTTCGGAAGCTAAAATCCTGAGGTTTGCAAGGAACTCTTCAGCTATCACTGAGGCGCTTTTCTGGAATTGCGCTGGGCTGCGCAGAAATTTATCCGGCATGCTGGCGCTTAAAATAAGCTCCTCTGCCGGAGGGAACTTCTCGTTCGTCGGCCTGCGTCCTTGCGGGACCGAAACTATCGCATAGTAACCGTAAGCGAACTTTTTGCCCAGGACCGCAGGACTATGCCTGCCAAATTCCGCAAGCAATTCAAGTCTATTCTTTTCGTTGAGCGCATAGAGATCCGGTATGAGCGCATGAGGGCCGACAAATTCCATAAGATGCGGGATCTTATGGGCAGCCAGAATATCGTATGACACCAATTCATTTCCCCGGCCGCCCAGCCTGTCTATCCAATAGTAGTCCGATCTATCATGTTTTACAACTTCCTCTCTGAACCCGATCGCCTCTCTGAGGATGCCTATGATCCTGGCCATATTTATATTATGTCCGTTGTTTAAGGATGCGGCCGGGATAGATGCGTCAAGCGCTATATGCAGATCACCCGAATGGTACATAAGCGGATGCGGCGCTGCCATATCCATGTTGATAGAAAAGTACTCGGCAGAACCCCTCTCAACGGACGAAACATATACGGTCGACCTGTCCTTCGATATGAACATCTCGAAATTCCCCCACGTCTTCTGCCCGAGAGTGAAATCCATTTTTTCATAGTTGGGGTTCCTTACCCTGTCGGTCTTCTTCCCGTCGAGAACGGGAGCCGTTCCATCTTCGGCTATGAACGAATCGTCCATGACAAAGGTCATATCTTTATCGATCTCGGCTATGTCGCTCTTAAGGTCGAGCACGGCTTTCGCATATTCATTAATATCGTATGTACGGGCCACGAGGCTTACATTGTGCCTTCTGAAATGGTTGGATAGATAGACGGATCTCACCCTCTCAAGCCCAAACAGGAGAAGCGCGCGCTCAAGGACCGAACGGCACTCTAAAAGCGTCTCTTGCGGTATAGAGCCATCCTCTTCCGGCCTTTTCATTACCGCATCGATATATTCTATATCCTTAGGCGTAAGCGCGGTCTTGGGCCCTTCCTCGTAGATAGTTTCCGGGACAAGATAAGTGTATACCTTGAATTTTTCGGGATCAAAGCCGGCGGCGAGGATCTCTTCATCCGACTCTCCCATCTCGATCAGCCTCTTTCTGAACTCCTCGGGATTCAAGCTGGCTATGCCGCCGCCTACGGCAAATATGATCCCTGAAACTTTCTTGCCCTTCTTCTTCAATTCCCGCGCGGCCCGCAGATACTTATCAAGTTTTGTTTCGAAAATATAGCTGATGAACTGTTCTATATCGCCAAACTCGTCAACCTTCCCTTCCATGAGATATATCCCATCGGGAAGGTCATAGGTAAGCCCTGTCTGTCTTCTCGAGGCATACTTCTTATGATCTACTTCGACAACTGCATCGATCTCAGCTCCTGCCAATATGGGACCCATCTCGATGACCTTTGAAGACCTGATGCGTCTCTGGCACGAGGCCGCCTGTACCAATTCTCCAAGGAATTCCGCTTTTGACCCGCGTTCCCTCTCTTTGTACATCTGGAAACGGCTGAGCGCGCTATACGTTCCCCCTTCAAGAAGGTCAAGTATGGCGCGCCGCACATTTTCAGCTCCCGGGTCTTTAAGCACATCTTCAAGATTTTTCAACCCGTTAGCCTTAAGGTCCCATTTTGCGGAAAGTTCACGTATACGCTCTATCTCTGTCCATGTCACACGATGAGAACCCGGAAAATATACGGTCGAGTATTTGATGTCGATATTTAAACGGCGTAGCGCCCAAACGATCGCATTTATAATAAGATGAGCGAGAATGCTTGAGAGAATTGCATATAATGGGTTTGTAAAAAAGAGATAGGAAAGAATACCGCCTGCGATGGTCGCGGCAGCAGGCGCCGCAAAGATACGGAACGCTTCTCCTGCCGATCGCGGAGGCGCCCTTTCATTCAATAGATGAGCAATGATAAAGACGATACCGAATACGGCGATAGCACCTGCAAAGATAGCTGCATTAAGGGATGGGAACGAATGCTTGACCGCATCGAGTACGGCATATATCCCGAAGGGTATGCCCACCTTGGCGCTTTCTTCGATGACCGGAGCATGGAAGAACGAAGAATATCTTATACCCAGCGCCTTACCTATGAACGAAAGAGTCGCTGTGCTATCCTGGACATCCTTAGGCCCCAGATCGCTGAACGGGTGTTCTGAGAATTCTTTCAAAAGTTTATCGGCCTCTTTCTCCACCTTTTCCACTATCGGGTAGGAATACGGATCGGCAGCCTCTTTCTGCGCATGGATCGCATGCCGAAGATCGTTCTGGAAACGGCCTCGTAACATAAATATGACGAGAGGCAGCTCCGACTTTTCGATAGGCCTGGGATAACCTTTTCCTGTTAAAAGCTTGCGCAGTTCTTTTGTGAAATCATCCCATCTCGCGAAACGCAGTGCCGTAAGCACAAGCTCGATCTGATCCGTGCACGGAGTGATGCCGCCTTCGTGCGTCTGAACGACGGACGTAGCGATCGTCATCTGCATATAGGCCTTGTCAGCCTTGGAGCGAAGTCCTAATCCCTCATACCGGTAAAGAAGATGGCCATAAGAGTTCCTCGCCAATTTATATTCATTAGGAGCGGCCCTGCCGGGTTCGACTATCGTGCGCATAGTAACCTCGGCCTCCTTCTCTTCCTTTATCGCAGCAAGAAGCACTTCCCTGTACTTGATGAGAAAATCCTCTTCCATGAACGCCGCAAGCCGTTCTTTGAGATAGCCCGGCTCTAAAAGTCCGGTATCCTCGTGATCAAAAAATGAGTATGTTAAATTCGAAAGGGCCTTCTGTATACGCGGTATCGCATATCCCCCATCCGCCATCAAATCGTGCGTATCCAGAAAGTCCTGTCCATAATTGAGCCATGTGGCGAGCTCTTTCATGTCTCTCTCATTATTTATATCGAGCGAATCGAGATAATGCTTGGAAAGGTACAGCCTGTGACGGCTTCTTCCTGAGTGGATCGGACGGACCACATTCTGCTGTGGATCCGAAAAAAGAAGGGACGTCTTCATATTTAACTCGACGATAGAAGTTATGTCCTCGAAATGCCTTATCCTCTCGTCAAGATCCCGGTTGTTCTCGGCGGCCGTTTTCCACATTTCAACAGCCCGCGCGATCTTCCTGGCATTCTCCGAGGATTTAGCGTCCTCCAGAGCGCTCGCCTCTCCGTATCTATGTCCTTCTCTGGCATTGGCGCGCCTGCCTTCGAATAGAAGGTTCTTGGGATAATAATAGATTATTGCGTCTCCACGCGTATGATAAGATACTCCTTTGCGTGCAAATGCTATTTTGTCGACCGGGCGGGTCTGCATAAATTCTTTATAAAGACGGCGTATGTAAGGCGTCGAATCCGCAGTAAGGTGGAATAGGAGCAGTCCATAAAGTTCTATAGAAGTATCTTCTGTACCGTCTTTTCTCCTGATCTTGTTGAATTTATCGAGAAGCGCCTCGTCCTTATTATTCATCTGCATCCGGAGCTCATACGCATCCTGCTTTGAAATGGCAGTGCGGCAATGTGCAGCAAATTCATCTGTCCCGTCAAAATCCCTCTCAAGGCACGATAACAAAAGGTCGAATAGCGGCCTTAAGACCTTTTTTTCATATTGCTCTTCATCTATAAGTATATTCTCCGCCTTTTCCAGTTCGTCTATGTAGCTTGCAAGCGTATCGGCATCCGGGATCATCTCGGCGGTCGGCGATCTCGTCTCTCTTATCACCCGCTCTACTTCTTCCGGTAATTCACCTTTGAATCTCTCTGAAAGCGCATCCTGTACATTTGCCGCCCAAAGTTTGTTACCGATCAGGATAGCGCGCCTCAGCTCTTCCACAAGTTCGCCATAGCTCGCCCGCTCCTTCTCCCTCTTCTCGAAAACCTCCTGCTCTCCAAGGTATTTACTGACAGCTCCCGTAATATCTTCAATAGCCGCTGCCGCCCTTTCCATCCCGCCGACATCGCCAGAGGCCTGAGCATGGTGGCGCATAAGGGCCGAAACCTCATCGCGCCACCGTTCAATATTTTCCGCGATATGGGTCTCGACGACGCGCACTGAACCTTTGACATATTTAGCGGACGGGTGCGGAACTCCTATCTCATAATTGGTCAGCCTTTTAAAATCCACGGCCGCTTCCGCATAGTCGCCTTCAAAGGCATTGATCCTTACTATATTGAGCTGGGCATAGATAGGCAGTATATATACGTCAGATGAAACGACCTCGACAAAATTGGACCAGGCTTTCCCGTAATACTCGTGGGCAGATCTTTGGTCGCCCAGAACCTCATAAGCATAACCGATCTGCATCGCCATGCTAGCAGTAGTATATATATATGAGAAGCGGCCGCTGACCAGCGATTCTTCCGAATCCAATATATTGCTTTGGCGCATCTCGAATTCCATGACCTTTTCTTCGATCTCTCTTTTAAGTATCGAAGCTGCGGAATCGTCCATCTCCATCCAGCCCGCTATGCGCTCTTCTATATGCGCCGCTTCGCCGAATGGGTCTTCAAGTTTTGCGGCGTCATGAAAGGCCGTAAGAAGATTTTCGTAATCCGCGTATGTCTTTGCGGCGGCTATCCTGTTATCTCTGTGCATCATGTCGAGCTCGACCTGATCGTGGTTCAATATTGTCGCGAGTTGGCGCATGTCGTAGGGATCGGCTATATCCATATCGCGCAATGCCTTCTTCGGCATATAGATCACGCGCCTGGCCCTTCCTATGTGGGTGAACTGGTAAAAGCTGGAGCCATCCAGTTCTTTTCCGCTCAGGAGGAGATGGGACGGGATATCAACAAGTACTACCGTGGTATCACCCCTTATGCTTAGGGAGCGATCGTAGTACCCTTTCGCGCTGATGAAATATTTATGCGCTTTTTTTCCGAATATATAAGTTATGGGGAGCATGGAAATACCGAATATAGCGACGAGAGGGGTCGTAAAAAGCATTATTAAAGGTATTCCCGCCGCTATCGTGCAGGCCATGCCTTTTGCAAAAAGAACGATGCCTTGCGCCATCAGAAGGTCTGCGGCTCTTTCTATTTTTGCATGGTAAGTTGGATCCTTGTCGGCATCCAGCTTACGCTCATAGAATTCGGTTTCATGGTACTTACCCTTTTTTGCAATGGTCAGGTCATGGAAGGCGATGATATTATTAACCTCCATATGACGAAGGCCCACACCTTCTCCGAATGAGAAATTGAACGGCCCCTTAGGAGAGTCGCCGGGGCCGGTTATTAGCTGTTTATGGAGCCTGTCATTAATTGCTACGGGAGCGGAGAATCCTTCTTGAGGTCTAGCTGTTGCGGGATCGAAATACCTGACCGACCAGCCGGGAGCGAATTTTACCACCACTTCGGCGATATCGCCGTCATGCGCATCGTCGCCTATGGGCGTACCATCAAGAGACATCATTGAATAGCTGACATGCGCAGCGAACCATTCCTTATTCTTATCCAATAAACTTCTTATAGACGCTCTTACGCATGCTACGTCGAGCTTTTCACGGGGAATAGCGCTATACTCTTCGACAGCGTACTCTATGGCTTTTGCGCTTACTTTATTTACGGCCTTTTCGGACCTCAGAAAAGTGGACGCTGCCAACTTGTCGCCTGATGATCTTTGATTTAAAAAGATTTGAGGATCAGCCCATGCTATATCCTGGGCTATGAAAGCGATGAGAAGTATTAAAGAGATGGTCTTGATCAGCGGATTTGATCGATCGAAAAATTTTCTTTCAGGCATTAATCTCTCTTTCAATTTTATTAACACAGAGGCAATAAAAAAACCAGATTGCCTTCTTTTTTCTAGGCAATCTGGTCCTTGAAAATCGATCCACACCTATAGAATAGCCATATCTGCGATGCAGTTAAGATGGTGTAAACCTATTTTCTTCAAGACCCTCGATCACTCCCCCGAGTTTATACAGAAAATCGCGGGTCCTAGAAATATATATTTTCTATTTATATCATATAATTATAGGATGGTCAAGCAGGATAATGCTAACTTTTTTATATACTAACTTTTTATGTCAAATGGAAGATGCGGGTGAGGATTTGCAGAATAATATTTGTATAAATGGCGGCTGCGATGTCGTCGAGCATAATGCCGAAAGCGCCTGGAAGCGCTTCCATCTTTCGCAATGGCGGAGGCTTTATGATATCGAACAACCTGAAGAGGAAAAAACCTGTTATCACTATCCATATCGAATACGGCAAAAATATGAGCGAGAGCATCATGCCGCAAGCTTCGTCTATCACGACCTCTTTAGGGTCTTTCTTTCCGTAGATCTTTTCTGAAAGGGAGGATAAGAAAATACCCGCTAAAAATATGACGGCCGTTGTGATGATATAGGCCGAGATATTATTCTTTACAGCATAATAGAGCCACAGCGCGCCTAGCGAACCCATCGTACCCGGCATTACCGGGATGTGCCCGAGATAAAATACGCTTGTGATCAGTTTAACGGCTCTTTGCATCGAAATATACATCCTTATTCTTCACAAAATATCCGATCCCGCTGGCAAGCGTCAGCACCGTCGTGATGAGCATAAGAACAAAGATCGCGTCTTTATATATCATCTCTGTCCTCGGGCTCCAGAAATTGAAGACCTTTATACCGGCCTCTCTCAGGATCAGGAAGAGCGTTATTGCAAATATCGATACGACCTGCGACACCATCTTCTGCTTGCCGCCGCCGTCGGCCGCGATCACCTTACCCTTCGCCAACGCCGATACCCTCAACACAGTTATCGTGATCTCGCGCAGCATTATTATGACTACCATCCACGCGGGAACGAGCTTCATCTCGACGAACGCCATGAATGCCGCAAGAACGAGCACCTTGTCGGCGATCGGATCCATCAGCTTACCGAAATCCGTCCCGATGTTCCTTCCTTTCGCGATATACCCGTCGAGGAAATCCGTAAAGGACGCGACAAGGAATGTGACGAGAGCAAGCGTCTTCGCCAGCACGCCCTGCGAGAATAAGAAGAACATAAATACGAATGTCAAAAATATGCGAGATATCGTAAGTTTGTCGGGAAGTGTCATAATGCCTCTCCTATAAGATCATATTCCGTAGCCGCAGTTATCTTTACCCTGCAAAAATCTCCAACACGCACATCTTTACCCGTCACCTGAACAGCATTGTCGATCTCAGGAGCGTCGTGCGCGGTACGGCCGATCGACACGCCTTCATCGCCCTTTTGCTTTTCATCGATAAGGACGTCTACCGTCCTGCCTATAAAAGACCTGTTTATATCCAGCGATATCCCGGCCTGCGCCCTCATCAGCACATCTACACGATCGCGTTTTACCTTCTCCGGCAGCTGCCCCTTAAGTTTAGCGGCAGGCGTGCCATTCTCTTTCGAATATGCAAAGACACCCAGCCTCTCAAAACGTATTTCGCGCACGAAATCGAACAACTCCTTGAAGTCCTTATCCGTCTCTCCGGGGAAACCGGTTATGAGAGACGTCCTGATCGCAAGGAGCGGTATATCATTTCTCAATCTATCTATCAATCCGATTATACCCTTTTTTGTGGTATGCCTGTTCATTTTTTTAAGCACAGTATCGCTTATGTGCTGTATCGGGATATCGAGATATTTGCATACCTTCTCCTCATCTCTTACAGCGGCTATAAAGTCCTCTGTATAGTGGGCAGGATGCGTATAGAGCAGCCTTATCCATCTGGGGGAACCCTTCACCCCCGTGACTTTACGTAAAAGCTCTCCGAGACGGCCCTCTTGGCAGGTATCACGGCCGAACATCGTCGTATCCTGTCCGATGATATCTATCTCTTTGATGCGCCCCGGCCTCAAAAGCCGTTCTACTTCTTTTACCACGGAATTTATATCTCTGGACCTGTGAGCGCCTCTTAAGCGCGGGATGTTACAGTAGCTGCAGAAATTATCGCATCCTTCGGAGATCTTCACGTATGCGTAGTGCGATGGCGTCAATAGTTCTCTTGGGGAATGTTCATCATAAAGGTAATCGGTCTTGGCTCCGATCACCGCCCGTCTTTTTGCAAAACTGCGGCTGTTGACATAATCCTTTATTTTGGAAAAATCGCTCGTCCCGAGGATGATATCTATCTCCGGCACTTCTTTAAGAAGTTTGTCTTTATACATCTGAGGAAGGCAGCCGCAGACGACAAGATGCCCTATTCTTTTCTCCTTTTTAAGCGCGGCGGCTTCTATTATCGCATCGACAGACTCTTCGCGGGAGGATTGTATGAAGGAGCATGTATTTATCACGCATATATCGGGGGTATCATCTATATCGCAGACGGAGAACCCTTCCTTCTTCAATTCTCCGAGGATCACTTCGGAATCGACAAGGTTACGCGGACACCCAAGGCTGATAATTGCGACTTTCATTATGCCTCTTATATGGTCAGTTACGGTGTTTATATTTACTTTATCTTGATGCCTTTTCGGGTTATTTCAAGGTTCTTGATGGGGCCTCTACCCGGGGAACCCAAGGACTTGCCGTTCAGGGTCAGTTCCACCGCCTCTGCCTTTCCGATGGCGAGCTCGATCTTGTCCGTGGCCCTGAAAGATTCTACCTGCCCTTTAGGCATGAACCTTTCGAACAGGGTAACACCGTCCTTCCTGACCTTGACAAGGACAGGCTGTTTTATCTTCAATACAAGATATAACGGCGATCGCTTTGAGAGCGGCTCTTTAAATACTACACTATCCTCTTTGTCCTGGGAGGCTTTTTTCTGCGGGATATCTTTGGGGGGAGTCACGGTTTTTGACTTCACGGAAGTCTTTGCTGTCTTTCCATTGCCGGCATGCTTAAAAGAAGCCGCTATTTTTTTACCCACGATGAACATTGAGAATAAAAAAAACGCTATAAGAAGCGCTGCAAATGATACGATCATGATCTTTCTGATCGTCCCCATCTCTTCCGGGGTCAGCTTTTTCGCTTCGGCCTTCTGCTTCTTCTCCTCGATCTTAGGAGCTACAGGCTGCGGCGGAGCTTCTCCCGTTCTTTCCTGAAGGTGGGCCGAATATTCTTTTAATATGGCGTCCGAATCGAGTCCCAGGAACGCGGTGTACTTCTTGAGAAAACTCCTGACATAAGTGGAATTGAGCATCTCATCGCATCTTCCGTCTTCCAGCGCGGTAAGCACTTCGGAATATATATGAGTGGCCTTGCGTACCTGGTCTATAGTGAGGGCCTTATTTTCCCTCGCGGTCCTCAGCTTCTCGCCGATGGCCATCATGGGGGTCTTGACGACTGCGGAAGAGTTACTGTCCATTTTTTGCCTCATACTCTTCTAAACTTATTAAAATATCCCGCGGCTTAGACCCCTGATACGGGCCGACAACTCCTTCGTCTTCCATCATGTCTATAAGACGGGCTGCCCGCGTATATCCCAGCCCCAGCCTGCGCTGCAAGACCGAAACGGAAGCCTGTTTAGATTCGAGTATCATGCGAACAGCCTCGCCGTAAACCTCATCCTTTTCGAATCTCTTGAAACTCTGCTTCTTTTCGGACTCCATTATGCCTTCGACGTACTGAGGGCCTCTTTGAGCTTTTATAAAACTGGTTATATTCTCTATTTCCTTATCTGATATGAGGCTGCACTGAGCCCTAGTAGGCCTGGAAGCGCCCGGCTCGACAAAGAGCATATCTCCCCTGCCAAGCAGCTTATCTGCGCCGTTCATATCAAGGACCGTCCTGGAATCCACCTTCGAAGCTACCTTAAATGATATCCTCGCCGGAAAATTAGCTTTTATGACGCCCGTTATTACATCTACCGACGGCCTCTGTGTAGCAAGGATTATGTGTATGCCTACCGCTCTCGACAGCTGAGCCAGGCGCGTTATGGCGCCTTCGACATCAGCCTGCGCTACTATCATAAGATCGGCGAGCTCGTCTATTATGACGATAATATACGGCAATTTCGCTTTAGGATCATTATCGAATTTGTCATTATAACCGTCTATATTCCTCGCACCTGCCTGAGCTAACGTTTCATAGCGGTTATCCATCTCGTTTACGACCCAAGCCAGCACTCCGGCAGCTTTTTTTGAATCTGTAACTACAGGCGTCAGGAGATGCGGCAGGTTATTGAACGGGGCAAGCTCCACCCTTTTAGGGTCTATCATTATAAATTTTACCTCGTCCGGAGTGGAACTGCAGAGTATCGTGGTTATAATAGCGTTTATGCAGACCGTCTTTCCGGAACCGGTGGTGCCGGCTATCAAAAGATGCGGCATCGATGTAAGGTCCGCTATGACAGGAGTACCCGCGATATCTTTTCCGAGAGCCAATTTTAATTTGGACCTGGATTCGGTATACTCTTTTGAAGAAACAACATCTTTCAGGTAAACAAGAGTGCTCGTCGAGTTCGGTACCTCTACGCCGATAGTACCTTTACCGGGCACAGGCGCTACTATCCTTACGCTCTGCGCCTTCATGGCAAGCGATATGTTGTCGGAGAGCGACGTTACCCTCTGGATCTTGACTCCGGGCGCAGGCTCAAGCTCATACCGCGTTATAACAGGGCCCTGGTTGATCTCTACTACTTTTGCCTCTATATCAAAATCTCTAAGGGTCTCTTCCAAGATCTTTGCATTTGCATCGAAATCCTCTTTTATCTTCCTAGCTTCAAGCGGCGGCGGAGAAGCCAAAAGATCTATTCCCGGTAATTTGTACCCGTCTTCGATCCCCGATCCGCGTACCGGAGCTGCGGTCTCCCTGGAGGGCTGCTTTGCCGGAGGTTCCGGGCTTGGACGAACGCTCGGCTGGTCTACATTAGTCTTCACTATTATCGGCTCCCGCTTTACAGGCACGGGCTTTTCGACTTTCGCCTTTACAGCGTTTTTAACTTCACCCATAACCTGTATGAACGGTTTCTTGACAGCCGTCTTGACAGCCTCTCTTCTCTTATCCTGTTTTTCGCCTGTACCCGAGATGAACGCTCTTATGTTATCGAACATCGCCGATAAGAACGGTAACAGAAGGAATTCCGTGGCAAGCAGGACGGAAAGGAGAAATAGGACACATATCACAAGTATTGCTCCAAAACGCCCGAGGTATTTTATCAGGAAATCCGAGAATACAAGGCCCACCATACCTCCGAGATTGAACCTGGAAGAGTTGTCCCCTCTTCCTATTATGGAGAACATGGCGCTCGATGCCAGCACAAGAAAGAATGTGCCGAAAAGCTTGAAGTGGATCTTTTGAGGAGTTATGCCGTAGAACCTGGCCAGCGCCCAGCTCAAGATCAATAAAGGTATGCAGTATGCGCTCAAGCCCATGACAAAAAATAATACCGCGCCTAGATATGCGCCGAAGAGCCCCGCAAGATTTTTTACAGGAATATTAATTTTTGAAGTAAAAACACTAAGATCGGAAAGATCGAAAGATAAAAAACTTATTAGGATAAGGAGGGCTGCTGCGAAGAGTATTACGGCCTGTATTTCATTCCATTTCGTCTTATCCATGTCCCTTATCACCCCTGACGCCGCTATGGCCGAACCCGCCTGCAGACCTGACGGTGCCGTCCAGTTCTTCCTTGATATCTATAGCGGCTTTGACTACTTCGCTTATGACCATCTGGGCTACCCTATCGCCGCGCCTGATCTTAAAAGGAACTTTTCCATGATTTATCATTATCAGGCTTACAAGTCCGCGGTAGTCGGAATCTATCGTGCCGGGGGTGTTCACAAGGCTGATCCCGTGTTTTAAGGCTAACCCGCTTCGCGGCCGGATCTGGGCTTCATAGCCTTCAGGTATGCTTAAATAGATGCCAGTCGAAATAAGTTTTATCTCGCCTGGCATGATATCGACTTCTGTTTCTACATCGGCACACAAGTCCATGCCGCTCGATCCGCTCGTAGCGTATCTGGGCAGCGGCAGGTCTTCCGAGCCAACTTTTCTCTTAAAAGATATCCGTATGTTCTTCAAATACGTCTATGACCTTATTACTTAGCTGGTTCCGGATTCTGTACCGGCGGCTTTGCCTGTTTGATCGACAGATTGATGCGCCCCTGATCGTCTACCGCTATAAGTTTTACCGTGACTTCGTCGCCGACTTTTATTACGTCTTCGACGTTCTTTACGAATTTATCGGCAAGCTCCGATACGTGGACGAGTCCCTCTTTGCCTGGCAGGATCTCGCAGAATGCTCCGAAATTCATGATCTTCTTGACTTTGCAGTTGTGGTATATCCTGCCGACTTCCGGCTCTTCCGTTATCGATTTGACTATGGCTACTGCTTTATCCATAGCAGCGTGGTCCGTAGACGCGATCTGCACAGTACCATCATCGCTGATATCGATCGTAACGCCTGTGTCCTGTATGATCTTCTTTATGACTTTACCGCCGGGACCTATAACGGCGCCTATCTTATCTTCACTTATCTTGAAGCTGACGATACGCGGCGCGAATGACGATACGCCTTCTTTGGGTTTCGATATCGTAGATACCATCTTATCCAATATGTACAGTCTTGATTTTCTTCCTACCTCGAGTGCGTTCTTAACGATCTCCATGCTTATTCCCTGCACCTTGAGGTCCATCTGGAGGGCGGTTATGCCGTTCTTTGTACCGGCCACCTTAAAGTCCATATCTCCAAAATGGTCTTCCACTCCGCCGATGTCCGTAAGGATTATGGCTTCATTCCCCTCTTTTATCAATCCGATAGCTATGCCGCTGACCGGGTTCGATATAGGAACTCCCGCATCCATAAGAGAGAGCGTGCTGGCGCAAACCGTCGCCATGCTGGAAGAACCGTTCGACTCCAGTATCTCCGACACGACCCTGACCGTGTATGGGAAGTTGTCCTTGTTCGGCATAACAGCCTTCAATGCCCTCTCAGCCAGCGCTCCGTGCCCTATCTCGCGCCTGCCGGGGCCTCTCATCGGTTTTACCTCTCCGACTGAGAATGAAGGAAAATTGTAATGCAGCATGAAGCTCTTCTGGGTCTCACCCTCGAGAGCGTCTATCATCTGCTCGTCAGCGCTCGTCCCGAGCGTCGTAACAGAAAGGCTCTGTGTCTGGCCGCGTGTAAAGAGAGCGGAACCGTGCGTGCGCGGCAATAAACCGACTTCGCAGGTTATCTTCCTTATCTCATCGAACGCCCTGCCGTCAACGCGCTTCCTTGCCGTTGTTATATATTTGCGGACAGCTTCCTCTTCTACCTCGAGAAGCGCCGCCTTAACGTCTTTATCCGTATATTCCGATTCTTCGGTAACGAGATCTTCTATGAGGCTTTTCGAGAGGGCGCTCATGGCGTCTTCTCTCTGCTCTTTGGTATTAAGCTTATTGATCTCGTCCAGCTTAGCCGTAGAAAGTTCTCTTACCTTCTTGAGAAGCGTTTCATCTATCGTGCGAGCCTTAAAATCTCTTTTGGCTTTTCCGCATTCTTTTGCCATCTTCTCCTGAAGGTCGATCAGCGGCTGCATCTTTTCGTGAGCGAATTTGATGGCGTCCAGCATCACGTCTTCGCCGACCTCTTTCGACTCCGATTCCACCATCACCACGCCTGAACGGGTCCCGGCTACTATAACATCGATATCGCTCGTCATAAGCTGCTGGAAAGTGGGGTTGATCACGAACTGGCCGTCTATCTTACCTACCCTGACGACCCCTACCGGCCCGCTGAACGGGATATCCGATATAGTAAGAGCACAAGACGCGCCGAGCATCGCCAGCACATCTGAATCGTTCTCGCAGTCACTGGACAATACCAGCGCCACGATCTGTACCTCATTAACATATCCTTTTGGGAATAACGGCCTCATCGGCCTGTCGATCAATCTGGATGAAAGGATCTCTTTCTCGGAAGGCCTTCCTTCTCTCTTAAAAAAACCGCCCGGGATCTTCCCTGCGGCGTATGTCTTCTCCTGATACTCGCATGTAAGCGGGAAAAAATCTATTCCTTCCCTCGGCTCTCCGGAACTGGTAGCCGTAACAATGACAAGGGTTCCTCCAAGCTGGACAGTTACAGCGCCATCTGCCTGTTTAGCCATCCTGCCGGTCTCTATTATCACATTGGAATCGCCTAAAGTCGTCTCAAATTTTTTTATCATATCCTCTTTCCGCTGTTTTATGTATTAAGGTCCGTAAAAAAGCCTTAATTACTTTCTCAGGTCCAATTTTTTAATGATATCCTGATATCCTTTATGATCGCTGCCCTTCAGATACTCCAAAAGCCTTCTCCTTATGCTTACCATACGCAGAAGACCTCTCCTGGAATGATGGTCGCTCTTATGCGATTTAAAATGCTCCGAAAGAGAATTGATCCTCTCGGTAAGCAGCGCTATCTGTACGCTCGGCGACCCGGTATCCTTCTCATTGGCTTTAAATTCAGATATCAGTTTCGTTTTCTTCTCTTTTGTCAAACCCAATTTCCACCTCTCAAATTTACGAAGTAAATTTGATCCTGAGCTCCGCCTTTTGCGGAGCGAAGGATCTATCACCTCTTATTTATATATTTATTTACTTTTGAAGATATTAACACAATTCATTTTATTTGTAAAGGCTTTTTTGTCCACCCTGCGCAATATGGCGCGCGAACGCTTCACATCCTTTTTGATCTGTGCCATCAGACCGCACTCATCTTTGAAATGAGCTTCATCCCTAAGTTTGCATATGAACATGATCTCAAGGTCTTTATCATATATATCTCTATTGAAATCTAATATATGGACCTCTATGGATGGTTCGGGCTCAGGGCTGTACTTAAAGAATGTAGGCCTCAGGCCTATATTGAGCACCCCTTTCAGGATATCCTTGTCCAGCCTGACCAGTACAGCATAAACCCCTCCGGGCGGTATCGCCTCGTGGTGCGGGTCTATGTTCGCGGTAGGAAAGCCTAATAACCTGCCGCGGCCGTCCCCGCTCACTACTGTTCCCAGGATAGAGACAGGCCTGCCCAGGAACTTCGATGCGGCTCTGATATCGCCTTTTATTATCAGACGCCTTATAAGGCTGGAACTTACCACACGCGAACCGGACATTACCGGCCTTATAGCCTCAACCTTGAAAGAGAGGCGCTCACCCATCTCTTTCAACTCCGGTATGCCTGCCTTTGCGCCGGACCCGAAATAAAAGTTTTCGCCCACGCATATCTCTTTCATCCCAAGTTTACCCAGCAGTATGTTCTTCACGAACGAAACGCTCGATAGCCTTGAAAGTTGTTCCGTGAACTTGAGCACGACCGTATAATCGACTCCCAGCGATCCTATCAGCGATATCCTGTGCTTCAGCGATATCAAGCTCGGCACTTTCTCCGTACGGTCCAGGATCTTGAAAGGATGCGGATCGAAGGTCAATAGGACGCTCTTTAGATGTAAGCGGCGTGCCTGCCGAACGGTCCTCCTGATTATCTTCTCGTGACCGACATGAATGCCGTCAAATACCCCAATAGTTACCACAGAGCCTTTTAATGGCTTGCGAATACCTTTTAAACCCATTATGATCTTCAATTCGAGTCAGTCTCCGTAATGAGCCTCTTCTCCAGGTCCTGAGCCGTGCCGGCCTTTAGCTCCTCTATGCTCATGGCATTCTCGATATGGAAAGCACCCGACCTGGTCCTCTCAAGTTTTGAAAGATACGCCCCGCACCCGAGGCGCGAGCCGATGTCTACGCACAGCTGCCGGATATATGTCCCTTTCGAACAGCATACCTTGAAAGCGACTTCAGGAAGCTCGATCTTCGTGATATCGAGCTTTTCGATAAATATCGTCCTGGGCTCAACCTTGACGCTTATGCCCTTCCTCGCCAGCTCATAAAGTTTTTTTCCTTTGTGCTTCACTGCGGAATATATAGGCGGGACCTGTTCGATGCTTCCTAAAAATCCTTTGAACACTTCTCTGATCTTATCTTCTTTTATATCGACGGTTACGCCTGAGGCGACGACCTTGCCCCACGCGTCGCCCGTATCTGACGTACCGCCCAGCTTCATCTCGGCATAATACTCTTTGTCGGCGCTCATAAAACGGCTTGACGCTTTTGTATATTTCCCGATAAGCATGACGAGAACGCCCGTTGCCATCGGGTCCAGGGTCCCCGCGTGGCCCACCTTCTTGACATCGAAACGCCTCCTGATGAAATTGACCACATCATGGCTCGTCCATCCGCTCGGCTTATCTATTATCAACACTCCGTCCATATCTACCCTATATTATTTCGAATTTTTGATTTAGAATTTTGTATTTGTTTAGTATTTAGAAATTAGTGCTTAGGATTTATTTCTTATGCCCTAACACTTCCTCAACTCTATCCAGGACCTTCTTTTTAGCTTCGTCCAAAGTCCCTTTGATAATACATCCTGAAGCTTTCATGTGGCCGCCGCCCCCGAAATGAGACGCAAGTACATTGACGTCGATCTCTCCCTTCGAGCGGAAACTCACGTTCACCTTGCCGCTGCTATCGAGAGACTCTTTGAATATTATAGCGACCCTTACTTTGTCTATAGACCGCGCGTAATTTATCAGCCCTTCGGATTTTGCGATGTCCGCTCCCGTGGATTTAAGTATATCTTTTGTTACCTCAAGATATGCAACATCCCCGGTTTTATTCACCTTTATGGTGGAAAGTACGAGCCCTAGAAGCTTGATGTCGGATATCGACCTGCGTTCGTAGACATTCTCCGACACGAGAGCCGGATCAAGGCCATAACCCAAAAGTTCTCCGGCTACTTCATGCGTAACGCTTGAGGTATTATCATAATTGAAAGAGCCTGTATCGGTAAGTATGGCGATGTAGAGATACAGGGCCGCTTCTTTTGTCACCGGCTGGCCCATCTCCTTGAAAAGCCTGAAGACCATCTCGCCGGCTGAACTCGCGTTGGGGTCCACCCAGTTTATATCTCCGAACCGTTCGTTAGATATATGATGGTCGACATTCACGGTAGGTTTTCCTTTTATGACGTCGCTGACCTTCCCGATCCTTGTCAGGTTCGGACAGTCAAGGACCATCGCTGCGTCAAAATCCCACTTTTTTCCGAGATCGTTAGACACGGAATCGGCATTCGGCAGGAACTTGTAATGTTCCGGTACGGGGTCGTTATCGAGTATGAATGCCGTCTTTCCCAGCCCTTCAAGAAGCTCCTTCATGGCAAGCTGGCTCCCCAGAGAATCTCCTTCAAGGTTCACATGAGCGGTTATTAAAAAACGCTTATGCTTCTTGATCGCTTCTATCACCTGATTCATCGCTTTTCTCCTCTTTTCTCTCTTTTTTAAGTTTACCCAGTATATCGTATATTTGCTGCGCGTGTTCATAGGACTCGTCGAGCTTGAATACTATCTCGGGCATATATCTCAGCTTCACCCTGCCGGCAAGCAGCCCTTTGATGTGGCCCTTCGCGCTTACTAATCCTTTGAGCGTCTTCACTTTTTCTTTTTGAGTGCCGAGAACGCTGAAGAATATCTTTGCAAATCTCAGGTCTTTTGTCAACTCTACCTGCGTT